>CAKSNI010000019.1 GCA_934476025.1 uncultured Eubacteriales bacterium
GAATAGGTGGTTATGATTATGGCGAAAGAAAAACTTGTCAAAGAAATTACTTCCATGGAAGAAGATTTCGCAAAATGGTATACCGATGTAGTGCTCAAGGCCGAACTGATCGATTATTCGTCGGTAAAGGGCTGTATGATTCTGCGCCCGTACGGCTATGCGATTTGGGAAAACATCCAGCATCTGATGGATGCCATGTTTAAAGAAACCGGGCATGAAAATGTCTATATGCCGCTCTTTATCCCGGAAAGCCTTCTCCAAAAGGAAAAGGATCATATCGAAGGCTTTGCTCCCGAAGTGGCCTGGGTAACCCACGGGGGCAATGAAAAACTGGAGGAACGCCTGTGCGTCCGCCCGACTTCGGAAACGCTTTTCTGCGACCATTTTAAAAATGTTGTCCATTCCTATCGGGATCTGCCGAAACTTTACAATCAGTGGTGCAGTGTGGTTCGTTGGGAAAAAACAACCCGTCCGTTTTTGCGTTCCCGGGAATTTCTGTGGCAGGAAGGCCACACCCTCCACGCAACAGCCAAAGAGGCCAAAGCGGAAACCGAGCGGATGCTGAATGTGTATGCTCAGTTTTGCGAAAAATACCTGGCTATGCCGGTGGTTAAAGGGCAGAAAACCGAAAAAGAGCGCTTTGCCGGCGCGGAAGCAACCTATACCATCGAAGCATTGATGCATGACGGGAAAGCACTGCAAAGCGGCACTTCCCATTATTTCGGTAACGGGTTTGCCAAAGCGTTTGATATTTCCTTTACCGATCGGGATAACAACCTGGCGGTGCCTTACGAAACTTCCTGGGGTTCCACTACCCGGCTGATCGGCGCGGTAATTATGACCCACGGCGACAATAACGGGTTGGTTCTGCCTCCGGCCATTGCTCCGGTTCAGGTAATTATCGTACCGGTTGCGGCACATAAGCCGGGGGTGAAAGAAGCAGCCGAAGAAATCTTCAACCGCCTCAAAAAGGTGGCTCGGGTGAAAATGGATGTTTCGGACAACTCTCCGGGATGGAAGTTCGCTGAGTACGAAATGAAGGGGGTTCCGCTGCGGCTGGAGGTCGGCCCGCGGGATCTGGAAAATAATCAGTGTGTGCTGGTTCGCCGGGATAACGGAGAAAAAACGGCGGTGTCGCTGGATTCCTTGGAAGAAGCGGTTCCGCAAATGCTGACAGCGGTTCACGACGGGTTGTATCAGAAGGCTTTGGACCGTCGGGAGCAAATGACCTACGATGCGCGGAGTCTGGATGAAATGGTGGATATCGCCGAACATAAACCGGGCTTTATCCGGGCTATGTGGTGTGGAGATCGTGCCTGCGAAGACACTCTCAAGGAAAAAGCCGGCGTTTCTTCCCGGTGCATTCCTTTCCGGCAGGAAGCTCTTTCGGATACCTGCGTGTGTTGCGGTAAAAAAGCAAAATATATGTTGTATTGGGGCAAGGCGTATTAAACCGTCCCAACAAAAAGATTCCCGGGCGGCAGACCAAGGGCTGCAGCCTGGGAATTTGTTTGTCATTTTGCACAAAAACGGAGTCAAAAATTTTTAAAAATTCGTTGAAAAAAATCCCTCGGAAAGAAAGAAATTTCTTGCATTCGGAACCGTACTGTGGTAAAATGCATAGGTACGCGAAAGGCGTATTGTCATGCGATGATGTGGGAGGTGGCTGACCTTGAGTCAGGAAATTTCCACGGAGTATGTCCGATTTTAAACCGGGCGAAATGCTTCAGACACAACGGTTCAGGCATCTTGCGAGCCTGAATAGGCAACCCCGAAACGGGCGTTGTACCCGGATTCACCGTAACCCCAGTGATTCCGGTTTTTCAATGTGAGATGAAGAAACACACGGAACAGTGTGAGCTAGCCCGCCAACTCATCAAGGAGGCGACAGTCAAATGGCAGTAAAAGAAAAGATCCGTATCAGAATTAAAGGTTATGACCATGCACTTGTAGACCAGTCCGCAGAAAAAATTGTGGAAACCGCTAAACGTACAGGCGCTCGGGTGTCCGGTCCGGTACCGCTCCCCACTGAAAAGGAAGTTGTAACCATTCTCCGTGCTGTGCATAAGTACAAAGATTCCCGTGAACAGTTCGAAACCCGGATCCACAAAAGACTCATCGACGTGATCAGACCGTCCAACAAAACCGTTGAGGCTCTGACCGGTCTTGAGCTCCCAGCCGGCGTTGAAATCGAAATCAAACTGTAATTCGGTTCAAGGCTGACCGTGGTCATGTTGGAACATTCCAACCAATAACTACAAGGAGGAAACTCGCAATGAAAAAAGGAATCGTTGGCAAAAAGCTCGGTATGACTCAGCTTTTTGACGCAAACGGAAATGTCGTTCCGGTAACGGTTATCGAAGCCGGTCCCTGCGTAATTTCTCAAAAGAAAACGCTGGAAAGCGACGGGTATGAAGCGGTTCAGGTCGGTTATGGCGATCTGAAGGCTTCCAAAGTCAACAAACCGATGAAAGGTCACTTCGCCAAAGGCGATGTTGCCCCGAAGAAAGTTCTTCGTGAATTCCGGTTTGAAGACATCAGCGGCATGAACGTCGGCGATCTGATCAAGGCAGACGTTTTTGCGGAAGGTGATGTTGTGGATGTACGCGGCACTTCCAAAGGGAAGGGCTATGCCGGCACCATCAAACGCTGGAACTTCCACAGACTCAAAGAAACTCACGGTACCGGCCCGGTACATCGTCACGGCGGCTCTTTGGGCGCTTGCTCCAGCCCGTCCCGTGTATTCAAGGGCAAAAAGATGGCAGGTCACCTGGGGAACGAACGCGTTACCGTTCAGCACCTGAGTGTTGTTAAGGTGGATGCCGAAAATAATATCATTGCTGTAAAAGGTGCGGTTCCGGGCCCCAAGGGCGGAATTGTTGTCCTGTTCGACAGCGTGAAAGCCTAAGGGAAGGAGTGCTGAAAAATGCCTAACGTAGCAGTATTGGATATGGCCGGCAAAAATGTTGGGGAAATCGCTTTGAGCGACGCCGTTTTTGCTATTGAGCCGAACGCCGTCGTCATGCACGCGGCTGTGGTAAATTATCTCGCAAATCAGCGGCAGGGCACCCAGTCCACTTTGACCCGGACGGAAGTTTCCGGCGGTGGTAAAAAACCGTGGAGACAGAAAGGCACCGGTCATGCAAGACAAGGTTCCATCCGTGCTCCGCAGTGGACTCACGGCGGAATTGTTCATGCTCCGAAGCCCCGGGATTATTCCTACTCGCTGAACAAAAAAGTTCGCAGATTGGCCCTCAAGTCGGCTCTGTCCGATAAAGTAGCCAACGGCGCTCTCATCGTTCTGGATGAATTTAAACTGGATTCCTACAAAACCAAAGTGGCGGTAGATTGCCTGAAAGCCATCGGCGCCGGCAAGAAAACCCTGTTTGTACTGGCTGATAACAACGCTTTTGCCGTGAAGAGCTGCGCAAACATTCCGGGTGTGAAAACCGCTCAGTACAATACCATTAACACCTACGATATTCTTCACGCAGACACCATGGTGATCGTCAAGAGTGCCGTAGCGAAAATCGAGGAGGTGTATGCATAATGAAAACCGCTCAGGATATCATTATCGCTCCGATCATCACCGAAAAGAGCATGTCGGTTGTTGCCGATAAGAAATACACCTTTAAAGTCGCTCCGGACGCGAACAAGATTGAAATTGCCAATGCCGTCCAGACCCTTTTCGGTGTCAAAGTGGCAAAGGTGAACACCGTGAACGTCCGCGGCCGCGCGCGCCGCATGGGGCGTTATCAGGGAACCACTTCTTCCTATAAGAAAGCGGTTGTCACCCTGAAGGCCGATTCCAAGACCATCGAATTCTTCGACGGCCTCATGTAATTCGGTTGAATGTGCCTGGAAGCATGAGTGCTTCGGGTGATGTATGAAGTACCACGGTACTTCGCTAAGCCTAAATAGGAGAGTGAAAAGTATGGCTATTAAACATTATAAGCCGACTACCCCGGGCCGCCGCGGAATGACCACGATGGATTATTCCTGCCTTTCCAAGGTTGCTCCGGAAAGAAGTCTGCTTGCCCCGCTGAAAAAGAATGCCGGCCGCAACAGCTATGGCCGCATCACCGTCCGCCATCGCGGCGGCGGAAACCGCAGAAAATACAGAATCATCGACTTCAAGCGTGATCTGACCGGAATTCCGGCTACGGTTCTTACCATTGAATACGATCCGAACCGCTCCGCGTTCATTGCGCTGGTTCAGTATGACAATGAAGCCAAGGAAAAACGCTACATCATCGCTCCGACGGATCTGAAGGTCGGCGATGTGGTGGTCAGCGGTCCGGATGCGGATATCAAACCGGGCAATGCGCTGCCGCTTGCCAACATCCCGGTTGGTACCTTTATCCACAACATTGAGCTGTACGCCGGTCGCGGCGCTCAGCTTGCCAGAAGCGCCGGCAACATGGCTCAGCTGATGGCAAAAGAAAACGGCATGGCGCTGCTCCGTCTGCCCTCCGGTGAATTGCGGAATGTTTCCGCTGCCTGCATGGCTACCATCGGTCAGGTCAGCAATCCGGAACACAGCAACATCAACTACGGGAAAGCCGGCCGTAAGCGTCACATGGGTTGGCGTCCGACGGTCCGCGGTTCGGTTATGAACCCCTGTGATCACCCCCACGGCGGTGGTGAAGGCAGAGCGCCGATCGGTCGTCCGGGTCCTGTTACCCCCTGGGGTAAACCGGCTCTGGGTTATAAGACCCGTAAGAAACACAAGAGTACCGATAAGTACATTGTGAAACGCCGCAATAAATAAGTCAGACGAAAGGAGAATTGATTATGGGAAGAAGCGTTAAAAAAGGCCCTTTTGTACAGGCCGCTTTGATGAAGAAAATCACTGCGATGAATGCTGCCGGTGAAAAGAAAGTTCTGAAAACCTGGAGCCGTTCATCCACCATTTTCCCCGATTTCGTCGGACACACGATTGCAGTTCATGACGGACGCAAACATGTTCCGGTCTATGTAACTGAGGATATGGTAGGTCACAAGCTCGGTGAATTTGCCCCGACCAGAACCTTCAAGGGCCACGCCGGAGCCAAAACCACCGGCAAATAAGTCGGCGAAAGGAGAGTTAAACCATGGAAGCAAGGGCAATATTGAAATACGCCCGCATTTCACCGCGTAAGGTGAAGATTGTTATGGATCTGATCCGCAATCAGGATGCTGATAAAGCGATGGCTATTCTCAAGTTTACGCCGAAGGCTGCTTGTGAATATCTTGAAAAACTTCTGCATTCCGCAATGGCTAACGCAGAAACCAATCATAACATGGATGTTTCGAAACTCTATGTGGCTGAGTGCTTTGTATGCCCCGGGCCCACCCTCAAACGGATTCGTCCGAAGGATCATGGCCGTGCCCACAGAATTTTAAAGAGAACATCTCATATGACAATCGTTCTGAAAGAACGCGAAGACTAAAAGGAGGTTAGATTATGGGCCAGAAAGTTAATCCGCACGGCTTGCGTGTCGGCGTAATTAAAAACTGGGATTCCCGTTGGTTCGTCAAAGACGGCGTTTTCGGGGATACTTTAGTTGAGGACTATAACCTCCGTAAGTATCTGAAGAAAACCCTGTATGCCGCCGGCGTTCCGAAGATTGAGATTGAACGCACCGCCTCGAAAGTCCGCATCAACATTCACTGCGCCAAACCCGGCATGGTGATCGGACGCAACGGTTCGGAAATCGAAAAGCTACGTGTTGCCTGCGAAAAAATGCTGGGCAAAAACTGCAACATCAACATTGTTGAAGTTAAAAACCCGGATCTCGATGCTCAGCTGGTTGCCGAAAACATCGCAGCTCAGCTCGAAAAGCGTGTTTCTTTCCGTCGTGCCATGAAGATGGCCATCGGCCGTTCGATGAAGCTCGGCGCCAAAGGAATCAAAGTTACGGTTTCCGGTCGTCTTGGCGGTCGTGAAATCGCCGGTGTGGAAACGTATCATGAAGGTACCATTCCGCTGCAGACTCTGCGTGCCGACATCAACTACGGCTTTGCGGAAGCAGCGACAACCTACGGCCGCCTGGGCGTAAAAGTCTGGGTTTATAAGGGCGAGGTTCTTCACGGTGCCAAGAAAGTCAAAGAAGGAGGGTCCCGCTGATGTTACTTCCTAAACGCGTAAAGTACCGCAGAGTACAGCGTGGCCGGATGACCGGTAAAGCCACCAGAGGCAATACCGTCACCCACGGCGAATTCGGTCTGCAGGCGTTGGAACCCGCATGGATTACTTCCAACCAGATTGAAGCGGCCCGTATTGCTATGACCCGTTACATCAAGCGTGGCGGTCAGGTTTGGATCAAGATCTTCCCGGATAAGCCGATCACGGCGAAACCGGCCGAAACCCGGATGGGTTCCGGTAAAGGATCTCCGGAATATTGGGTAGCGGTTGTAAAACCCGGCCGTGTGATGTTCGAAATCGCCGGCGTTACCGCAGAACAGGCTGCAGAGGCTATGCGTCTTGCGGCAAACAAACTTCCGATCAAGTGTAAGTTTGTTACCAAACAGGAAATGGGTGGTGAGCAGTAATGAACGCAAAGGAAATCAGAGAATCGACTTTGGCGGAACTGAACGATAAACTTCAGAAACTCAAAGAAGAATTGTTCCATCTCCGCTTTCAACTCGCCATTAATCAGCTCGACAACCCGATGCGTATCAGTGCTGTGAAAAAGGATATCGCCCGCGTGAAAACCGTCATCCGCGAAAAAGAAATCCAAGACAGCACTAAGGCATAACGGAAGGGGAGGTAAAGCAGATGAGCGAAAGAAACCTTCGTAAAACCAGAGTCGGTAAGGTCGTCAGCAATAAAATGGACAAAACCGTTGTTGTTGCGATTGAAGATAATGTAAAACATCCGCTCTATAAGAAGATCATCAAAAACACGATCAAGCTGAAAGCCCACGATGAGAACAACACCTGCAATATCGGTGACCGGGTTCTCATCATGGAAACCAGACCGCTTTCCAAGGATAAAAACTGGCGTGTGGTCGAGATTATTGAAAAGGCACTGTAAGCCTTAAAGGAGGAAACCACTGTGATCCAACAACAGAGTTACCTCAAGGTTGCCGACAACACCGGTGCAAAGGAATTGATGTGCATCCGCGTGCTGGGAGGCTCCAAAAGGAGGTATGCCAACATCGGCGATGTGATCGTTGCTTCTGTGAAAAAGGCCGCTCCGGGCGGAACGGTTAAGAAGGGCGATGTCGTTAAGGCTGTTGTAGTTCGTTCTGCAAGAGGTCTTCGCCGTAACGATGGCACTTACATCAGATTTGATGAGAATGCTGCGGTTCTCATCCGTGAGGATAAGAACCCCCGCGGAACCCGTATTTTCGGGCCGGTAGCCCGTGAACTGCGTGATAAGGATTATACCAAGATCCTGTCTTTGGCTCCGGAAGTACTGTAAAGAGAGGAAGAACATCATGAAAATCAAAACTGGCGATACCGTTGTTCTCCTCACCGGAGACAAGGAAACCCGCGGAAAACAGGGTAAGGTTCTTCAGGTAAGCCCGAAGGAAGACAAGGTCATCGTTGAAGGCCTTAACATGGTCAAAAAACATGTGAAGCCCCGCAAGGCCGGCGATCCTTCCGGAATTATCGAAACCGAAAGTGCGATCTACGCTTCCAAAGTGCAGATCGTCTGCCCGAAATGCGGCAAACCGACCCGCGTAGCCATGAAGATCTACGAGGACGGCAAAAAAGACCGTATGTGCAAGAAGTGCAAAGAAACCTTTTAATGAGTAGGAGGACATGACATGTCAACTTTGAGAGAAGAGTACAACAAATCTGTTGCTCCGGCATTGATGACAAAGTTCAACTATAAGAGCGTCATGCAGATTCCGAAGCTCGAAAAGGTTGTAATCAATGTCGGTGTCGGCGAAGCGAAAGACAATGCGAAAGCCATTGATTCCGTTCTCGGCGACTTGGCAAAAATCACCGGTCAGAAAGGGGTTCCGTGCGTAGCAAAGAAGTCGGTTGCCAACTTCAAACTGCGTGCCGGCCAGCCGATCGGTGTGAAGGTCACTCTTCGCGGTGAAAGAATGTATGAATTTATCGAAAGATTGTTCAATGCAGCTCTCCCCCGTGTAAGAGACTTCCGGGGAATCAATCCGAATTCCTTCGACGGCCGCGGAAACTATTCCATGGGCGTAAAGGAACAGCTGATTTTCCCTGAAATCGAATTCGATAAGATCGATAAGGTTCGCGGTATGGATATCATTATGGTAACCACCGCAAAGACGGATGAAGAAGCACGCGAGCTGTTGACGCTTATGGGTGCTCCGTTTGCGAAGTAAGGAGAAAAGAGTATGGCTAAGACATCGATGAAAGTGAAACAGGCCCGGCCTGCTAAATTTTCAACCAGAGCATATAACAGATGCAAAATCTGTGGTCGTCCGCACGCTTATCTTCGCAAGTACGGCATCTGCCGTATCTGCTTCAGAGAACTTGCCTATAAAGGCGAGATCCCCGGAGTGACGAAGTCAAGCTGGTAATGCAGCAATACACATAAGGAGGTTAACGGCATGCAAATCACCGATACAATTGCTGATATGCTGACCCGGATTCGGAATGCATCTTCGGCGAAACATGATTCGGTCGATGTACCGGCGTCCAATGTAAAAAAAGCAATCGCTCAGATACTTTTGGACGAAGGGTATATTACAAGCTTCACCGTTGAAGAAGACGGCAAGCAGGGCATGATCCACATTGTGTTGAAATACGGCCCGAAAAAAGCTCAGATCATCACCGGAATCCGCAGAGTTTCCAAACCCGGTCTGAGAATCTATTCCGATGTAGAGAATATGCCGAAAGTGATGAAGGGGCTCGGCATTGCAATCCTCTCTACTTCCAAAGGCATTATGACAGATAAGCAGGCTCGCGCCAACAATGTCGGCGGCGAAGTTCTGGCTTATGTATGGTAAGGGAGGTGCCTGACGATGTCGAGAATTGGTAGAAAACCCATCGAAATTCCTGCAGGTGTCGAAGTAAAAGTCAACGGCAGCGAAGTGACTGTAAAAGGTCCGAAAGGCGAATTGAAAAATACCTTTAAGCCGGCTATGAAAATCACTGTGGAGGGCAACGAAGTTTTGGTTACCCGTCCCGATGATGAAGCCGAAAACCGTTCTTTGCACGGGCTTACCCGTACCCTCGTTTCCAACATGATTGAGGGCGTTACCAAAGGCTTCTCGAAGGAGCTGGAGGTAAACGGCGTTGGTTATCGTGCTCAGAAACAGGGAAAGAACCTGGTTATGAACCTCGGATTTTCCCATCAGGTAATCGTTGAAGAAATCGACGGAATTACCATTGAAGTTCCCTCTGCCAACAAAGTCGTGATTTCCGGCTGTGACAAGCAGATGGTTGGCCAGTTTGCTGCAGAAGTCCGCGAGAAGCGTCCGCCGGAACCCTATAAGGGCAAAGGAATCAAGTACGCCGGCGAGCATATCCGCCGCAAAGAAGGTAAAGCCGCTAAGGGTGCTAAGAAATAATAACGAAGGAGTGTTAATAATATGGTTACGAAACCTGATTCCAATAAGGCGCGGCTGAAACGCCACCTTCGTGTGCGTAGCAAAATCAGCGGTACTGCCGAGTGCCCCCGTTTGGATGTATTCCGCTCCAACAGCAATATCTACGCCCAGCTCATCGATGATGTGAATGGCGTTACCGTCGCTTCCGCCTCCACCGTTGAAAAGGATTTCGAAGGTGCAACCGGCAATAAGGAAGCTGCCCGTAAAGTTGGAGTTATGATTGCAAAGCGTGCTTTGGCAAATGGAATCGAATGCTGCGTATTTGACCGCGGCGGTTACATTTATCACGGCCGTGTTCAAGAGCTTGCCGAAGGTGCCCGTGAGGGCGGCCTCAAGTTCTGATAGGAAGGGGAGGAATACTTTTGGCTAATTTTGAATCTCAAAACGAACTGCAGGAACGCGTTGTTTCCATTAACCGCGTATCCAAGACCGTCAAGGGCGGCCGGATTATGAAATTCTCCGCTCTGGTCGTTGTCGGCGACGGAAAAGGCACCGTAGGCTTCGGCCTCGGAAAAGCCGGCGAAGTGCCGGATGCCATCCGCAAAGGCATTGAAGATGCCAAGAAAAACCTGATCAAGGTTGCCCTGAAAGGCACTACCATTCCCCATGAGGTAATCGGTGAGTTCGGGGCCGGACGGGTTCTTTTGAAACCGGCTCCCGCCGGTACCGGCGTTATCGCCGGCGGTCCTGTCCGTGCGGTTCTCGAAACCGTCGGAATTAAGGATATCCGTACAAAAGCGCTGCGTTCCAACAATCCCTGCAATGTAGTCAGAGCAACGGTTGCCGGTCTGGCATCCCTGCGTAATGCTGAGGAAGTTGCCGCCATCCGCGGAAAATCCGTCAGCGAAATTCTCGGTTAAGGAGGAACAACGGCATGGCACTGAAAGTAAAACTTGTCAAGAGCTATATCGGTTCCAAGAAAGACCAGATTGCTACGGCTCACGCTCTCGGCCTGCGGAAGATCGGCGATACTACGGTTCAGCCGGACAACGCACAGACCCAGGGCAAAATTAAGAAAATTTGTCACCTCGTTGAGGTAACCGAGGCCTGAGGCCTCGTCATGAAAACCCCCGCAGGCTGCGGGCGAAAGTGGGATTTCCCACCAATTAAGCAAGGAGGTGCGAAAAATGAAACTGCATGAATTATCCCCTGCAATTGGCTCTGTTAAAGATGCCAAGCGTATTGGTAGAGGTCATGGTTCCGGTAACGGTAAAACGGCCGGTAAAGGTCACAAGGGTCAGAAGGCACGTGCCGGTCACGGCATGCGGCCGGGCTTTGAAGGCGGTCAGATGCCGCTGCAAAGA
>CAKSNI010000020.1 GCA_934476025.1 uncultured Eubacteriales bacterium
GATAAAGACTGCGCTCAGCACCGTTCCGATAAAGAACATTCCGCCGTAAATGGCATAGAAATCATCCCGATGCTCTGCCCGGGTCTGACAAACAAGTGAACGATACTGCATTCCGTTTTCTTTTTCGAAGGCTGCTTCCAGCTTTTGTCCCAATTCCTTTTGCTGTTCAGCCGCTTCCCCGGTATCTACGCCGCAGCGGTAAATCAGGCTGGGGATGTAGTAGGCCTCCCCTACGGCTTTGCTGCTCTGAGCTTTGGCATTTTCCAGGAGAACCGCTTTGCCGTATTTTTCAAAATTTTCCACAAAGACATACAGTGTCGGTGCCGATTCGCCGGGTTCCTCCCCGAAAGCCTTCACCGGTTTCACCCGATCCACACTTTTCAGAGTCGGAGAAGAAACCCCGATTTGCAGGGTATCGATAGATAATTTGGAACTTTTTAGGGCGTACAACATTTCGTTTTCCCCAAGCGTTCGGGTATCCCCGGTCGCCTTGCGGTAATCTTCCATCGGAATCACCTGAACATTCAGCAGGGTTTCTCCTTTTTTCAGGCGTTGATTCACCGAAGTGCTCCGGTTATACAGAACGCCGTCGCCGTATTTCCCGAAAACGCTCAGGCAGACATAATCCGAAAATTGCTGAACCGAGTGACCGTCAACCGCCTGCCGAACCGTTTCCCGCAACCGGGTAATATTTTCCGTCCGGGTATCTTCGGCGGTTTCAAAGTTGGCGACAATGTTCTGTTCATGCGGATAGTACAGCATCACGGCATCCTCGGTACCGACAAATAAATCAAAGGTTGTGGTAGCCGTAACGAGCACCATGGTGCTGAGAATGCAGATGGATGCCAGCCCCATCCCGTTGCGCTTCATTCGATAAGCCATAGAAGAAAGCGAAACAAAATGCCGCTTTTTGTAATAGAACTTTTTGTTTTTCTGCAGCACCCGGCAAAGAGTGACCGAGCCGGCCGTCATCAGCAAATAGGTAGCAATAATAACCAGGACCACAGCAAAAAAGAAATAAACCAGCGCATCCAACGGGTTCTGAATGGTTAAGGAAATCCAGTAGGCCAGCCCCAGCAAAATCACTCCGAGCAGGGCAGCAGCCCAGTTGGCTTTCGGCGGTTTTTCGCCGGCTTTTTCGCCGCTCATCAGTTCCAACGGCCCACTTTTGCGAACCCGGACGATGTTTTTCAGGCAAATCAGTAAAAAGACAGCCCCGTAAACCGCCGCGGTGAGAATCAGCGAAGGAACCGAAACCGTCAGTCCCGGTTTCGCCGAGCGGTTCACCAAAAGGAACATCCCCATTTCAAACAGTTTGGAAAACAAAACTCCAAGCCCGAGCCCGGCAATCAGCGCACTTCCGGAAAGAAGCAGCGATTCCGTAACCATTAAATAGCTGAGGTTTCCTTTATCCATGCCCAAAATATTATATAGCCCGAATTCCCGACTGCGCCGGCGCATGAGAAACGAATCGGTATACGAAAGGAAAATCAACGAAAAAATACCGATAACCCAGGTTCCGAGTTGCAGAATGACACACAAGGCAGGCCCGCCGCTCATGGCCTTAACGGTTTCGGAACCGGCCAGGGCGGAAAGAATGTAAAAAACCGTTACCATTCCGATGCAGGTCAGCAGATACGGCAGATACAGTTTTCGGTTTTTGCGGATTCCGACAAAGGCCAGCCGGCGATAAAAGGATCCTTTCACAGAGCATCCCTCCCCGACTGAAGCATCGTCAGCGTATCGGTGATTTTGGTATAAAAGCCGGTATCGGTCGCATTTCCCCGATACAGCTGGTGGAACACCTCGCCGTCCTTGATAAACAACACCCGGCCGGCCGTGCTGGCCGCTTTCACCGAATGGGTAACCATGAGAACCGTTTGCCCCAGCTGATTGATCCGTAAAAACAGCCGAAGCAATTCGTCACTGGAACGGGAATCCAGCGCCCCGGTCGGTTCATCGGCCAGAATCAGTTTCGGCTCGGTAATCAGAGCCCGGGCCACGGCCGCTCTTTGCTTTTGACCGCCGGAAACCTCATAGGGATATTTTTTCAGCAGATCGGCAATTCCCAATTCCTTTACAATCGGCTGAATCCGTTTGGCCATTTGCGAATACGGAACCCCGGTCAACACCAGCGGCAGATAAATATTGTCCTCCAGCGTAAAGGTATCCAGCAGGTTGAATTCCTGAAACACAAAGCCGAGATTCTGCCGGCGAAAAGCCGCCAGATCACGATCCGGAATTGCCGAGCAGTCCTTTTCCTGCAGCAGCACCCTTCCGGCGGTTGGTTTATCGAGAGAAGCCAGAATATTCAGCAGGGTGGTTTTTCCGGAACCGGATTCCCCCATGATGGCGACATATTCGCCCTGTTCCACGCTGAAATTCACATCCCGCAGCGCCTCTACTTTGGCTTTGGAAAATCGGGTGGTATACACTTTTTGCAAATGAGATACAGTCAGCAGACTCATCTTTTTCCTTCCCTTCCTTTAGGATGACTCCATTATACCCGGAAAGGGAGAAGGATTTCCATCGCTTTTCCTTACGCTTTCGGGTTTCTTCTTACATTTTTGTCACAAGTTATTCGCAAACGGTCGGATCCTTCCGGAGATCCACATGAACCCGGGTTCCCTTACCGGGTTCCGATTCCACCCAAATCCGACACCCCAGTTTGTCGCAGATCTGCTTACACAAGAACAGCCCCAAACCGCTGGAACGGGATTCATTCCGGCCGTTGAACCCGGTATAGCCTCTTTCAAAAATCCGGGGAAGGTCCTCCGGCAGTATCCCGACACCGGTATCCTGAATCACAATTTCCGCCGGTTCGATCACCGCAACCTCTACCCGGCCGGAAGGGGTATACTTCAGCGCATTGGAAAGAAGCTGGCCGATCACAAAGCCGATCCACTTGGCATCGGTAACAGCGGTTTGCCGGGTCGGCCGGTAGGAAAGCGAAATTCCCTTGTCAATAAACGAAGCGGCAAATTTACGGATTTGCTCCTTGAGAATCCGATCCAATTCGTATTCCCGAAAAACATAATCCCCCGAAGCGCTTTGCAGGCGCTGATAGGTCAGCACCATTTCCACATATTCTTCGATTTCGAATAAATCCGCCCCCAAGGAACGGGAAAGTTTGGAATCTTCCGCCGACAAACGCAGCCGCATGGAGGCAATCGGCGTTTTGATCTGGTGAACCCAAACGATGTAATATTCCCGCCGTTCCGCCTCCTGTTTGAGGGCCAGGTACCGAAGCCGATCGTTTTCCCGATGCAGCTGCCCGATAATTTCCCGGTAATCACGGTCGATGCGCCCGTCATATTCCGAAAGCCTTGCCAAAAGATCATCCGGCAATTCCCGACATTCCGACAACGCCCGATGCTTTCGCCCTTTTCGGATTTGCTGCAGCAAAAAGTACCCGGCGGTCAGCAGCAGTGACAGCAGACCCGGGTACCAAAAATAGGTAAGGCGAACTCCGAAAGCCGTAAAAGAAACGGCAAAAATTGTGGTAATCAGCACCGGCAATGCCCAAAAAGCAATTTTTTCCTTCACCGGGACTCCTCCTTCGGAATCAGATAGCCCACTTTAAAACGGGTTTCAATCATAGAAGAAAGTCCGACGGCCGCCAGTTTCTTTCTCAATCGGTTGACATTCACACTCAGGGTATTTTCATCCACAAAATCATCCGACTGCCAAAGACTTTCCATGAGTTTTTCCCGGCTGACAATTTTGCCTTTGTTTTGCAGCAAAAGCAGCAGAATCCGGTGCTCGTTTTTGGTTAGTTCCAAGGTTTGCCCCTGATAGGTCAGGGTGGAATCGGCCGGATTGAAAAACGCTCCGCGGTACTGCAGCATCGGTGTTTCACCGGCAAATATGTAACTGCGGCGCAGCAGCGCCTGCACCTTGGCAAGAACCACATCGGCCGAAAACGGTTTGGCGATAAAGCCGTCCGCCCCGAGATTCATGGCCATCACCTGATTCATGTCATCTCCGGCGGAGGAAAGAAACAGAATCGGTACACTCGAAATCTTTCGGATTTGTTCACACCAATGATAGCCGTTATAAAACGGTAAAACGATATCCATTAAAACAATATGCGGCGAAAACTCGGCAAACTGCGGAAGAATATCCCGAAAATCCCGTGCGGAGGTCACCTGCATTCCCCAGGAAGAAAGCTGCTCCGAAAGGCAGGAGGCAATTCCCGGATCATCCTCTACCAAAAATACTTTGTACATCTTATGAAATATTCCTTTCCTGCGGCTCGGCCGGTGTCAGGGCCAAAGCCTGCATTCCGAAATCCCAGTATCGCTGTTCACACACCGATTTCGGATACGCCACCCGGGAAGCCGTATAAGGATCACAGAAATAATACTCCGTGTCACTGTACCCGATCAGCACCATACAGTGTTCGTTGGCCTTCCAGGTATACCGGGATCCGGATTCCAGCATCCATGTTCCGGTTTCAAACGATTCCCGCATTCCGATACTCACCCATACAAGGCAGGGGATCCCCCGGTCGAGGTATCGGCTGCACAGGGTTTTCATCGGGGTTCCTGTTTCATTGTTCACCGTCATACTTTCCCCGAAATACTCCGCCATGGCCTTTTCAATAACCGGGGCCATGCACCCGTATGCGTTTTTGTTGCGGGGCGAACCGATAAACACTTCATTGGGGTCCGGCCCGTATTTCACCCCGTTTTGAAAATAAAAGCGGCTGCTTTTGGGCAAAACCGTATCTACAAATTCCGAAACCGTGATATCGGCCCCGGCATACCGCATGGCCATCACGGCGCTCACACTTTCACAGCCGGTCGGAAAATCGGGGAACTGACCAATCACCGGAACCCCGGTCAAAATCTTTTCACCGGAAAGTGCTTTTTCGGGCAGCGGATGGTCACTTTCCGCCGGTATTTCCCGTTCCTCTTCCCGACTCAACGGAGTCTGCCGGGCCAAATTCCAAACATACGCACGACTCGGCCCATCGGTTTCTTTTTGCGCGCAAACAACAATTTTCTGATCTTCCCCTTCGCAGGCCGAAAGAATCCGCATTCCGTTCTGGCAAAGGTACCGCTTCCCGGTCTGCCGGTCATAGGCCGTCAGCAAATCACTGTCCTTCAAACTGCACTGGGTCAGCACATACCGTTTTCCGACCGACAAAATCACTTCATCCACCCGCTCGGTGACAATTTCCGTTTCGTCGCCTGAAAAGCCGTCATTCCAGAACAGGCCGTTTTCCCGATCCACAGCCACCCCGAATGGGCATAGATAGCGAATATTTCCCTCGGTTTGATCGGTTTGAGCGGTCTGGTCGTCGGCACAAACCGTCACCCAGGATTCCCCGTTGTTCAAAAAGAAAAAGCGGCCGTCTTTTTCTCCGCAATATTCCATTTTTCCAACCGAACGAATGACCGGTGTCACCGTCTTTGCCGACAGATTCCACAGACAGAGTTCTGCCGTTTTGGGCGAATAAAAACAAACCGTTTTTTCATCTCCCGACATTCCCAACGCGGCCGCCGTATAGTCCCCGGGGAGCCAAAAGGTTTGCCGCAAAGTGCCGTCGGGCGCATACAGTGTCACCGAGCCCTCACTTTCCCGGGCAACGAAATAACTCTGGTCGGTCTGCCCGGTTTCAAAATCGGATTCCCCGAAATCGGTATCGGAAAGCACCGTGTTTTCCCGAAAAGAATATACCATGGCGCGCAGCGAATAGGTATTGAGCCCGGGCACCACATAATCCAGTTTGAGCATTCCGTTCCGGGCACTGGGAAGGATCATTTCCCCAACGGCCCCGGTTTCGGGCGAAATCGGATAAAAAACCGATGTTTCGCTTTGATCCTGATGATTTTTCAGATTCCAGAAAAAATTGCGGATTGCCTCCCGTTTGATCAGCACGGTTCCGACAATCAGCACGACCGCTGCCAAAAGCGCCGTAAGCCGGAGGAGGGTTCGCTTTTGTTTTTTCTTCATATTCGGTTTCCTCCATCGTCTTTCTTACCTTATTGATTGTATCGGAAAACAAAAGGCAAGTCAACTCGGCGCCCCGGGTTTAACGAAATATTAAACTTCCGGTTTTCACCGCTCAACCGACTGCCGCATATTTTATAGACAGGCAGCCCGGCCCGTTTTCGGGTGCTTTGCCGGTAAAAAACGGCATCGTTTTTCGGGCCGGCTGCCCGAATTTGCCCGGAAGGAGGAAAACCGTATGCCGAAAATCTATCTTTCTCCCGCCATGCATCGCTGGAATCCCTGTGCCATTGAAGGCATGGATGAAACCACCGAAAACAACGCCTACTGTGACCGGCTGGAGCCCTATCTGGCTGCCTGTGGATTCGCCGTTCGCCGGGGTGTTCGGCGCACGCCGAAATCCGATGAGGACGGCAACGCCATTATGATTCAGAATGTTCGGGAATCCAACGAGTTCGGTGCCGATCTGCACTATGTCAGCCACACCAATGCCGCGGATGGAACGGTGCGCGGTTACCGGCCGATCATCTATCCGACCGACAATGCCGACGGAGAACGACTGGCCGCCATTTTGCTGCAAAAGCGTTCCCAAATCTACGACGGCCCGATTCAGCTGGATCGGCGCTCCGATCTTTATGAACTGAGCCACACCAACGCCGTTGCGTACTATGAAGAACACGTTTTTCACGACAATTACAACGACGACCTTTGGTTCCACGAAAACATGGAACAAATTGCGCGGAAAACCGCCGAAGGAATCTGCGAATATTTCTCGGTTCCCTTTGTGGACCCGTATGCCGAAGAAAAACCGCCGGATTCAGACCCCGGTTCCGATTCTCATCCAAAACCGCCCGTCGAACCGCCGCCGGAACCCGGGACCGGTTCTACCCCGCAGCCGGAGCCCCAACCCGAAACACCGGTTCCGCCCTCGGCCGATCCGCCCCCGAAGCCGTTTTGGCTTGCGTTGCTGCAAGGCATTATCCGGCTTTTTACCCGGCTTTTTCAAAAATAGCCCTGTTTGAATTCCCCGATGCCCCGACGGTACGCCGTCGGGGTAACGCCGACATACCGGTGAAACAACCGGGTGAAATAATACGGATTATCATAGGACAAAGCAGCTGAAATATCCCCGATGGAATCTTCACTGTTGATCAACATGGAACAGGCTTCGGCCATTTTGGCCCGATGAATATATTCTGCCGACGGCATATGCAGATTTTCCCGAAAAAGGCGGGCAATATACGACGGGGAAACCCGGAATTCACGGCTCAGTGACGAAAGCGAGAGCGATTGGCAGATATGATCCCGGATGTACTGTATCATCTGTTGAAGCGTTTCGTTTTTCTCTTCCGGGGCATTTTCGTTACTCAGCAGAATACAGGCCTCGCGAAACAACGCATCCAGCATCAGTTTTTCCCGTTGCACCTGGAAAATCCGCAACCGGTAAATTCGCTCCATCAACGGCCAGATTTGCTGGCTTTGCTGTGCGTGGTTGAGAAAGTCAATCTGAATAACCGAAGGGGCTTCGCTAAATCCCAGGTAGGAATAAGCAAACTGCCCCTTGGGCAGAACGGTATCAATCAGCGGCCAGTTTCCGTTTCCGGCATTCGGAACCGGTTCTGCCGAAAAATGAAATACAAAATACGAACAGCCTTCGCTTTTCAACGGCCGATAAAAGGTATTGGCCGGAACCAGAAAAGCGTCTTTTTTTTGAACATGAAAGATTTCCTGCCCAATCTGCATATCCACGCTGCCCTCGGTCAAAAAAGTCAGAATATGCTCCGGCCGGGTTCTGCCGGGATGCCAGTACCCCTCCGTCTTTTTTACAAACCCGTAAAAGCGAACCCGAAAGTTCCGATCTATATTGAAATACAATGGTATCACCTCGCTTGTATTCTATCACATTTCTCGGTGCAGTTCAATATCGTATTAGAATAGTTCAATGTTATTATTGCTTTTTTCTTTTTTCCGACTATACTGGAAAAGAAAAACCACCCGGGTTGGCCCAAAGCCGGAGGCCCGGCAAGAGAAAGGAATCACCGATTATGATTTTTGATATTCGCGATTACGGTGCCGTCGGAGATGCTTCCACCCTGAACACGCGGGCCATTCAGGCCGCCATCGACGCCTGCCATGAAGCCGGAGGCGGCCGGGTTCTGGTCAGCGGCGGCACCTATAAATTCGGTTCCATCAGGCTGAAAAGCAATGTTGATCTACATTTGGCAGCCGACGGCGTTCTTTTCGGATCGGAACGGTGCGAGGATTTTCCGGAACCGGAACAGATGTCCCATGTCAACCGGGTTATGCTCCCACGGGAGCGCGGAGCTTCCATGATTTTTGCCGAAGAGGCGGAAAACATTTCCCTTTCCGGAATGGGGCGCATTGACTGCAACGGAAAAAGCTTTGTAGTAAAACGGGAACCGACCTACAAAGGCTGGGGCTATACCCGGATTGATGCCCCCACGCCGCCGCGGGTAGTTTTCTTTACCGGTTGCAAAAATGTACGGATCAGCGATATTACCATGACCAATCAGCCGGCCGGATGGTCCTACTGGATTCACGACTGCGATTATGTTTCCTTTGACCGTTGCAAAATTTATGCCGAAGTGGATTATCCGAACAACGACGGCATTCACATCAACGCCAGTCGCAATGTCACGGTTTCCAACTGCGATATCACCTGCGGCGACGACTGTTTGGTTATTCGCGCCAACAACTCCTCTTTAAAGGAGAACAAGGTCTGCGAAAAGGTTTGTGCCACCAACTGCAACCTAACCAGCTGGTCCGGCGGTATCCGTGTTGGCTGGATCAATGACGGGGTGATCCGCAACTGTTCTTTTTCCAATCTGGTGATGACCGATACTTCGGTCGGCATCAGCCTGCTGTTGCCCGGGCGGGGAGAAAAGCGCCTGCCGGACGAAGGCCGTCAGGCAACCCTGATTGAAAACATCTCCTTCAACAACATCATCATGGACCGGAACAACTCCAATCCGATTCTCATCCATTTATATGATGCCGAATGCACCAAAATCGAAGCCGTTCGGAATCTGTATTTTTCGAATATCCACGCCCGTGCCGGAGAGCATCCTTATCTGCTCGGCAGAAAATCCAACATCGTGGAAAACATCTACTTCAACGACTGTTCGTTTGAACGGGTCGGGAAGGTGGACCTGTGCCATGGGGCCAAGGGTGTTTGGCGGGAATTTGTCAAAGAAGATACCGGCAGCATCGAGATGAAGTTTGTCCGCAATGTTGTGATGAACAACACCGTCTTTTCCAATGCCGAAGAATTCGGTGTAGTGGAATTGCGGGATAAAAAGCAGTAAGACTTCCGCTTCCGGGCAGCCTTTTCAAGGTGCCAAAGCAGCCGATATACCAAAAAAGATCGAAGAGTATACCGATTTACAGATTGTGGGTCGTCCCTTTTTAGGGGCGGCCCTGTTCTTTCTGGTTCTTTCGATAAGAACTATTTTTCATTAACCGGTTTGTATTTTTTTATACACACTGAATAAAAAATCACATTTCATTTTCCGCTTTTCTCTTCTATAATAAGGACAACGACAGCAAAGGTCGTAAATCAAAACGGAGGTACAATCACCATGAAAAAGATGCTTACCATTCTTCTGGCGCTGGCGCTGGTTCTCGGGCTGACCGCCTGCGGGAATGCAACTGCGGGAGGAAAAGACGGCGAAGTTTCCGTCTTTTATTACACCTACAGCGACACCTATATTTCCAGCGTCCGCACGGCGATGGACAAACTGCTCAAAGACGCCGGGGTTGGTTTCCAGAACTATGACGCCAACGGGAATCAGACCACCCAGACCGAACAGGTTACCACTGCCATCGCAAAAGGTTCCCGGGCTTTGATCGTCAATGTGGTGGACACCGGTTCCAACGATGCCGCTCAAAACATTGTGGATCTGGCCAAAGCCAAAAATATTCCGGTTATTTTCTTCAACCGTTCGGTAGATGAATCGGTTGTCAGCAGCTATGAAAAATGCGTATTTGTCGGAACCGATTATGAAATGGCCGGCCATATGCAGGGCGAAATGATCGGAAAATATCTGGTAGAACATTTTGCTTCGCTGGATCTCAACGGCGACGGAAAAATCAGCTATGTCATGTTCAAAGGCCAGGAAGGCAACATGGAAGCCATTGCCCGTACCCAGTACGGTGTGGAAGATGCCGATAAGGTTCTGACCGCAGCCGGCAAAGAAAAACTTTCCTTCTATGATCCGTCCAACTCCAACAAATATCTGGTAGACCAGGACGGTCTGTGGTCCTCGGCAGCCGCTACCAACTATATGTCCACCATTCTGGCTCAGTACAGTGAATCCAACAACAACATGGTGGAATTGGTTATTGCCAACAACGATGATATGGCGCTGGGCGCTATTTCCGCTCTGCAGGGTGCCGGTTACAACAAAGACGGTGCAAAGGTTATTCCGGTATTCGGGGTTGACGCCACCGATGCCGCCAAAGAAGCCATCAAGAGCGGCAGCATGATCGGAAGCATCAAGCAGGATGCCGAAGGCATGGCCACCGTGATCACCACCAT
>CAKSNI010000021.1 GCA_934476025.1 uncultured Eubacteriales bacterium
CAAATGTAGATGCAACGTTGTACAGGGACGCCGGTATTCCACCCGTTGCCTGATAAAACAGACCAAAATCAGAATACCACCGTTAGCAGCATTTTAAAGGGCTTTTCGGCTTTTACGGCATGGGGATGCCCGGCCGGCATCACAATGCTCTGCCCGGCAATCAGAAAATAATCTTTCCCGTCAATGGTGATTTTTCCTTCGCCGTCCAGGCACTGCACCATCGCATCTCCGCCCGACTTGTGGGTACTGATTTCTTCACCGGCATCAAACGAAAACAGAGTCAGACTGACCCGATCGTTCTGCACCAGTGTTTTGCTGACCACCTGCCCCGGCTGATAATCAATTTCATCCTTTAAATTCAAAACCGTTGCCATTTCAATATTTTTCATCATAAAAGACCTATCTTCTTTGTTTTTTCTTTTATCTTTCGCCCGAAAAATGGAAATATTCCCGGAACGACTCCCCGGTAAGGAGGTTTTTCCAGCGAAAACAGCCGTCTTCCAGCGTCATATAACTGTGCGGACTGTTTTCCTTCGGAAGGGACACCGACCCCGGATTGAGAATATGAACCGCCCCTTTTTCTAAGCAAACCGGCACATGAGTATGCCCGTGCAGCAAAATATCTCCGCTGCTCAGCGGCGGAAGATGTTCGGCGGAAAAAAGGTGGCCGTGGGTTGCGAAAATCATCGAGCGGCCGCAGGGAATCAGCGCGTATTCCGCCAGAACCGGAAACTCCAGCACCATCTGATCCACCGCGGCATCGCAATTGCCGCCCACGCAGAAGATTTTTTTCTTCACTCCGTTGAGCAGAGCGATCACCTTTTTGGGATCATATCCCTCAGGCAAATCGTTGCGCGGCCCGTGATACAGCAAGTCCCCGAGCAAGAGCAGCCGATCTGCCTCTTCGCCTTTGAAGGCTTCCAACAGTTTTTCGGTATAAACGGCACTACCGTGCAAATCCGAAGCAATCAGCCATTTCATGATTTTTTATTCCTTTCTGAATTGGTTTATTCCCGAAACGGATCGATAATCCGCCGCTTCGAAGCAATCAGTTCGCTGATGAACCGGTTGTCCAGTTCGCTGAGTTTATAATCCCGGCGATGAATGAGAACATCTTTATAAACCCGGGTTTGCCCGGCTTTTTTCTGCCGCAGCCCGTAGCGATCCAGCAATTCCTGCGGAACCGGTGAAACCCACATAAAAGTTTCGGGATTGCGGCTGAGCAATTCAAATTGACTGGCCCGTTCAAAAACATAAATCCGGCGTTTGGTTTCCTCAAAAAGAGCCTCTTTTTTTACCTCTGCCGACGGAAGAGAAGGAACATAAGGATCGGCATGAGCAATTTCGACCAGATTCAGCAGATCTTCGCTCCGGATTTTTTCCTTTTGCGCCAGAACACTGTTTTCGGAAAAAAGAAGAACATACCGAAAGCGGGTGACGGTTTCCCCAACCAATCCTTTTTCCTCTAAAAGGGAACGATAATATTCCTGATACGATTCGGCGTACCGAAGAATGCCCAGTTTGTAATCCTCCTGCAACAGGTTTTTGAGGGTTCGCATGGAATTGGTTTCTTTATAAATCAGTTCGGTTTCCTCCCCCGGCTGCAAAGACCGGGAAAAGGCCGCAAACGCATCGGCAATATAGCTGGCCCGGGAAACCGAAACCGAAAACCGCCGTTTGGCAATCCCCTCCTGATGAAAAAGGTTTTCCAGGTTCTCCACCTGTTTGAGAACCGATTTGGCGTAATGAACAAATACTTCCCCGTCCGGAGTCGGAACCATTCCCTTGGCGCTTCTTTCAAACAGCGTTACCCCGAGTTTTGCTTCCAGCTCCTTCATGGCGCGGCTCAAAGCCGACTGTCCGACATACAGTTCTTCCGCCGCTTTGTTGATTGAATGCGTCCGGGCAATTACCACGGCGTATTTCATATGCAGCAAATTCATAGAAAGAAGCCTCCGAAACCGTTGAATTTTCAAGATTTTTTCGGAGAAAACCCCGAAAAGCGGTCAAAAGACGACCGGCGTGTGTATTATAACACAAACCGACAAAAAAATCCACCTTCTGCCGACAGCTTTCTGCCGAATTTTTGTAAAAATTTTATAGAGTGACGGCAAAACCGGCCCAATCGCGAAAAAATGGGTTGCAACCGGGCAAAATCCGTGGTATACTGATGTACCGGAACGAACGGTGCGGGAGGGACTTTTATCAAACAGGAATTTGTCAGCAATTCGCCCGAAAACACAGAAAAGGTCGGGGAATGGCTGGCCGCCCGGCTGAGGGGCGGCGAAGTGGTTGCCTACCGCGGCGGTTTGGGCATGGGAAAAACCTGTTTTACCCGCGGGCTGGCCCGGGGGCTCGGATATTCCGGCCCGGTCACCTCTCCCACCTTTGCGTTGATCAACGAATATTCCGGCGGTCGGGTGCCGCTGTATCATTTTGATATGTACCGGGTAAACACCCTGCCGGATCTCGAATCCACCGGGTATTTTGATTATGCCGAAACCCGCGGCGTTCTGGCTGTGGAATGGAGCGAAAATGTTTCCTTTGCCCTGCCGGATAATACGATTTTTGTTACCTTTGAGCGCCTGTCGGACACCTCCCGTAAAATCACTTTGGAAGGAGAAGCGCTGCTGTGAAGATACTTGCCGCGGAATGTTCCGCAACTCCGGCTTCCTGTGCCATTGTTTCCGATTCAAAAATTCTGGCTTCTTCCTTCACCAATGTAAAGCTCACCCACTCGCAGACTCTGCTTCCGATGATCGATTCTCTGCTTCGTGCCTCGAAAACCGATCTGAACGGAATCGACGGGTTCTGCGTTTCTTTTGGTCCGGGTTCCTTTACCGGTATCCGGATCGGCATTTCCGCCATCAAGGGGCTGGCTCAGGCCGGAAACATTCCCTGCGCCGGGGTTTCCACCCTGCACGCTATGGCACAGAACCTTCGGGGGATGGATGTCATTGCCTGCTGCACCATGGATGCCCGCTGTCACCAACTGTACAACGCGCTGTTCCGAGTTTCTCCCGCCGGCATCACCCGGCTTTGCGAGGACCGGGCTATTTCCGTTGAGAATTTAGCGAGCCGGTTGGAGGCCGATTCGCAGGATTGCCCCATTGTTATACTGGGGGACGGTGCCGAACTGTTTTATCCTTACGTCCGTCATCTTGACCGGGTGAGTCTGGCTGACGAAACCAGAAGATATCAAAACGCCGTCGGGGTTGCCCTTTGTGCCGAAGAAATTTTCCGGCAAAACAAAGGCGTTTCGGCTGCGGAGTTGCTCCCGTTTTATCTGCGGCCTCCGCAGGCCGAACGGCAGCGGGGAAGGAAAGAGGAAACATGATGAAAATTGCCATCGGATGCGATCATGGCGGATTGGAACACAAAAACGCCATCAAACAGTTTTTAACGGATGCCGGTTTCGAGGTTGCCGATTTCGGCATTCATGAACCGGTCAGTGTGGATTATCCGCTCATTGCCAAAAAGGTTGCCGGAGCGGTAGCGGCCAAGGATTGCGAACTCGGCATTCTGGTTTGCGGAACCGGGATCGGTATGTCCATCGCCGCCAACAAGGTCAACGGCATCCGCGCCGCTGCCTGCAGCGATCATTTTTCGGCCAAATACACCCGTCTGCATAACAACGCCAACATTCTCTGTCTGGGCGGCCGGGTAATCGGAATCGGCACCGCGCTGGAACTGGTGGATCTTTTTGTCCATACCCCGTATGAAGGTGGCCGTCATCAGCGCCGTTTGGATATGATTCAGCAGATTGAAGAGGAAAACTAACCGCAAGTCAGCACAGAAAAAATTTTATATACAGGAGAGATCAATATGGAAAATCAGAATGTCCACATCATGGATCACCCGCTGATCCAGCACAAACTCACCATCCTGCGTGACAAAAACACCGGTTCCAAACAGTTCCGTGAACTGGTCAGCGAAATTGCCATGCTGATGTGCTACGAATCCACCCGGGATCTGCCGCTGACCGAAGTGCAGACCGAAACCCCGATCACCACTGCCACCACCAAGGTGATCGCCGGGAAGAAGATGGCCATTGTTCCGATTCTGCGTGCCGGCCTCGGAATGGTAGACGGCGTCATCAACCTGATCCCCTCTGTTAAGGTGGGCCATATCGGAATGTACCGGGATCCCGAAACCCATAAACCGGTTGATTATTACTGCAAGCTGCCGGCCGATCTGAACGAACGCGAAGTTTATGTTCTGGATCCGATGCTGGCTACCGGCGGCAGCGCGATTGATGCCGTTTCCCGGATTAAGGAATTCGGGCCGAAGAAAATCAAATTCATGTGCATCATAGCCGCACCGGAAGGGCTGGAAGCCTTTGGGAAAGCACATCCGGATGTACCGGTTTGGTGTGCCGGTCTGGACGATCATCTGAATGACCATTGCTATATCGTTCCGGGCCTCGGCGATGCCGGCGACCGGATTTTCGGCACAAAATAATATATTTTGTTTTTGGAAAAGCCCCGACACCATTTGGCGTCGGGGCTTTCCGCTTCAATACTTTTTTGCTCACCGACAGGCTTGGAAATGACTGCTTGCGAAATTTTCATACAAGCCAGTATCTTTTGCTGTTAACGGGTTGTTTTTAAAAACTTTCCCAGTTCATCTTGCAAAATGTACCGGAAACCTGTATAATAGAGAAAACTAACCATTTTGCTCGGTTTCACCTTCGGGCAAAGGTCAAAATTCATCTTGAGGAAGGCCGTTTTCCGATGTCGAAAGAAATTGTCCGAAAAATCAAATTACGGCGTCACATTCTTTTTGCCGCCGTTCTTTTGGCTCTCATTGCCGGAATCACCGCTTTGATTGTTTTCAAAAACACCCGTTTAAAAATTGTTATCAACGGGCCGAAAAGCGTAACCGTCGGCAACGATACCGAATACACCGATGCCGGCGCAACCGGTTATCGCGGCAAATCCGCTCTGGATTCCCTGCAGGTGGAAAGCAATGTGGATTCCGCTGTTCCCGGTCAATACACCGTCACCTATACTCTGACCTACGGCCGGCATACCAAAACCGCCACCCGAAAGGTAACAATCACCGACACTACCGCTCCGGTGATCACCTTGAACGGAGAGCAAACCGTAACCATCCGTCAGGGCGGCACCTATGATGAACCGGGCTACACCGCCAACGATGACTGTGACGGTGATCTGACCGAAGCGGTCACGGTTTCCGGTATGCCGGATTTAAGCAATGCGGCCGAAGGAGATTATCCGCTGACCTATACCGTATCCGACCATTCCGGCAATAAGGCCACCGCCACCCGAACCTTACGGGTTTTCGTTGCCTGGAGTCAGGCCTCCTCGGTGAATCTGGAGGCCGGAAAGAATATTTTTCTCACCTTTGACGACGGTCCCTGTGTTTACACCTCGCAACTGCTGGATATTCTGGCTTCGTATAATGTAAAAGCCACCTTTTTTGTCACCAATCAAAAGCCGGATTTTCAGGATATGATTGCCCGGGAAGCCAAAGAAGGCCACACCGTTGCCATTCACACTTACTCGCACCGCTATTCGGTTTATGAAAGCGTCGATACCTATTTTGACGACCTCAACCGCATGAACGATATCATTTACGCCCAAACCGGTTCCCGCACCAATCTGATCCGTTTTCCCGGTGGTTCTTCCAACACCATCAGCAAAAGCTATTGTCCCGGCATTATGTCGGAACTAACCCGGGAAGTTACCCGCCGCGGCTATGTTTATTTTGACTGGAATGTTTCTTCCGGCGACGCTTCCTCCGGCCCGCAGCGCAGCAATCCCGACTGGATTGCCTCCAATGTCATTGACGCTTTGGGGAACGGCAACTATGTGGTATTGATGCATGATATTAACAAAGCCAATTTGGAGAGCGTTCCCAAAATCATTGAATACGGCCTGGCAAACGGGTATACTTTTGCGCCGCTGACCGCCGATTCTCCCACTGCCCATCACGGCGTCAACAACTGAAAGGAGTCCCCCATGGTTCATCATATCATTCTTTGGAAACTGAAAGACGGATATACTCCGGAAGAACAGGAAACCATTCGTTTGGGCATCCGCCAAAATCTGACCGCCCTGGTCGGGAAAATCGACGGGTTACTTTCCCTTTCGGTTCTTCTCCCGGGGCTGAGTTCCTCCACAGCCGATGTGATGCTGGATTCCACCTTCCGGGACGCCGAAGCCCTGAAGGCCTATTCTGTCCATCCGGACCATGTTCGGGCTGCCGACACCTTTGTCCGCCCCTTTACTTCCGGTCGTTTGTCTTTGGATTATGAGGACTGAACGCTTCTTATTCGGATTTCATTTACCGGTCTGCCAATTTCCCGGCAGGCCGGTTTTGTTTTTCTTGCAATCCAATCGTCGTTGCTGTATAATAAAAAGGATTTCACAGACAGGAGGAAACGGTTATGGAAAAGAAAAGTTATCTTTCGATGACCGAAAGCGAACAGCAACAGGAATTTTCGGCCATTCAGAAAGAATACCAGCATTTGACCACTTTGGGGCTTGGGCTGGATATGTCCCGCGGGAAGCCGGGGCTGGAACAGATGGATTTAAGCCGTCGGATTTTTGATCTGGTCGGCAATCCGCTCGGATTTAAAAACAAAGACGGCATTGACTGCCGTAATTACGGAGGGCTGGACGGCCTGAGTGAACTCAAAGAACTGTTTGCCGGCATTTTGGGGCTCGCGCCGCAGCAGATCATTGTGGGAGGAAACTCATCCCTCAACATGATGTTTGATACCATTTCTCAGGCGATGACCCACGGCTTTGGGTCCACCCCCTGGTTGAAGCAGGGAGAGATTTCCTTCCTTTGCCCTTCGCCGGGGTATGACCGCCACTTTGCCATCACCGAATATTTCGGAATACGCATGATCCCGATTGCCATGCGGGAGGACGGTCCGGATATGGATGCCGTGGAAAAAGCCGTTCAGGATCCCTCGGTCAAAGGAATGTGGTGTGTTCCGAAGTATTCCAATCCGCTGGGCATTACCTACAGCGATGCCGTTGTGCGCCGCATTGCTCACCTGAAACCGGCTGCCCGGGACTTCCGGGTGATGTGGGACAACGCCTACGCCATCCACGATCTGTATGACGAAGGCGACACTCTGCTGAATATTTATGACGAGTGTGTCAAAGCCGGAAATCCGGATCTGGTCATCCAGTTCACCTCCACCTCCAAAATCACCTTCCCCGGGGCCGGAGTCGCTGCCGAAGCCGGCAGTCCCAACAATGTGGAAATGCTCAAAGGCCGGATGAAATACCAGACCATCGGGCCGGATAAGCTCAATCAGCTGCGTCACGCCCGGATGTTCCACGATGTCGCGGAACTCAAGGCTCACATGAAACTGCACGCCGCCCTTTTGCGCCCGAAATTCGAAAGCGTGCTCGACGAGTTTGACCGTCAGCTGGAGGGGCTTGAAATTGCCCGTTGGACCAAACCGAACGGCGGATATTTCATCAGTCTGGATGTGATGGAAGGCTGTGCCAAACGGGTGGAAGAGCTCTGCGGCGGCGCCGGGGTGATCCTCACCAAAGTCGGGGCAACCTATCCTTACGGAAAAGATCCGCATAACAGCAATATCCGGATTGCTCCCTCCTATCCTTCGGCCGAAGATATGCAGATGGCCTCCCGCGTACTCTGCACGGCAGTCCGCTATGCGGCTTTGGAAAAACTGCTTTCCGAAAAGCCGGCGGAATAACTTGCATTTTGTCAAAAAACAGAAATAGAGATTGACTTTTTTTAGCTCAAATTGTATAATATATGGGTTAGCGGATCCGCTCCGGGCTCTCCCGGCCGATCCGGTCAATCTGTTAATTGGAGGATTCGTTCATGAAGAACAAAAAGCAAAGCAAAATCACTTTCTTTGTGATTTTTGCCCTGATTCTTGCTCTGACCTATACGGCATTCTTCGGCGTGCAGAACTATTATGGCGACGTTAAAAAAGTCTACATAAAAGGGGCATCCGATATCCGTTGGGGCATCGATATTCAGGGTGGTGTCGAAGCCGTCTTTTCTCCGGACATTTCGGATGTGGAAATCACATCGGAAAATATGGACGCGGCTCAAAACATCATTGAAACCCGTATGGTAAACCAGAATATTACCGATTACGAAATCTACGCCGACAAGGAAAACCATCAGATTATTGTCCGTTTTCCCTGGGCGGAAGACGATACCGATTTTGATCCGGCTGCCGCAGTGGCCGAATTGGGCGAAACGGCTGTGCTTTCCTTCTGTGAAGGCTCAACCTATGACGCTTCCAAGGTAATCTTTACCGGGGAACATGTCACGAAAGCCCAGGCTGCCTACACGGTGGAACAGGGCTACTATGTTTCCCTGGAACTGGACAGCACCGCTGCTTCCCTGTTCTCCGACGCAACGGCCAAGTTGTTTTCCAGCAAAGGTCAGATTGCCATTTGTATGGACGGTCAGGTGATCAGCGCACCGACGGTCAACAACCATATTACCAATGGTCAGGCCATTATCACCGGCATGGAAAATGCCAAGGCGGCCGAAGATCTGGCCAACAAAATCAATGCCGGTTCCCTGCCCTTCTCGCTTTCAGTGGATGAAAGCAAACTTTCGATAGTTTCGGCAACGCTCGGTTCCAACGCGCTCAATGTCATGTTGATTGCCGGTTCCGTTGCTTTTGGGCTGGTATGCCTGCTGATGATTTTGCGGTACCGTTTAAACGGCGTTATTGCTTCTATCGCGCTCCTCGGTCAGTTGGCCGGAACGATCGCCTGCATCTCCGGTTATTTCCCGAACGGGCACAGCTTCACCCTTACGGTTCCCGGGATTGCCGGTATCATTCTTTCCATCGGTGTCGGGGTTGACTGCAACGTTATCGCATCGGAGCGCATCCGTGATGAATTCAAAAAAGGCAAAACCATCGACGGAGCGATTGCCAGCGGCTATAAAAACTCCATGAGCGCCATCATCGACGGGAACATCACCATCATAATTGTTTCGGTGGTTCTGATGGGCGCTTTCGGAACCAACGGCCTTTTGATCAACAAATTCTTTAACCTGATTTTCGGGGCTTCAATTGCCGGCTCGATTTATTCCTTCGGTTACACCCTGCTCGTCGGCGTCATCTTCAACCTGATCATGGGAGTTCTTTGCTCGAAGTGGATGCTGAAGAGTATTTCTCAGCTGAAGTTCTTACGCAAATCCCGGCTGTACGGAGGTAAGATAAATGGCTAAGAAACCGATTGACTTCAACAAACTTTTCAAAAAAGTGGCAATTGTATACGGTGCCATCTTCCTGGTCGGCATCATCCTCACCTGCATTTTCGGTGCCAAACTGGATATCAACTTCCGCGGCGGTACGGTTATTTCCTACAGCTATACCACCAACGAAGAAATTGCCGACATCGATCCGCAGAATGTAAAAGATCTGGCTTCCGAAGTTTTTTCCACCGATTCCACCGTTACCAAAGGGGCAGCGATTTCCGCCGATTCCTACACCTTAACCGTTTCACTGGTTAAAAATGAAGGAATCACCACCGAAGCGCTGGAAAACTTCACCAAATCTCTCACCGAGAAATATCCCGACAATTCCGTCGAACTCTACAGTTCCACCTCTGTCAGCCCGACGCTGGCCGGTGCTTTCTTCCTGAAGAGTCTGGTTGCCGTTCTGGTTACCAGTATTCTGGTGGTCATTTACATTGGCTTCCGGTTCCGGAAAATCGGCGGAATCACCGCAGCGCTCACAGCCCTGGTCGCCCTGGTTTTGGATGTGTTGGTTTCCTTCTTTGTCTGTGTCATTTTCCGTCTGCAGATTGACTCCAACTACATCGCCGTTGTTCTGACCCTCCTCGGGTATTCCCTCAACGACACCATCGTTGTGTACGACCGCGTCCGGGAAAACAAAAAAATGCTCCCCGAGCTCTCCCTGGCCGAAAATGTCAACCTGAGCCTGAACAAATGCATGACGCGGAACATCGTCACTTCCGTTACCACGGTTATGGCTGTTCTCACCATCGTTGTGGTCGCTGAATTCTGCGGTCTTTCTTCTCTGCGTACCTTTGCCATCCCGATGGCCTTCGGGTTGGTTTCCGGCTGTTGTTCTTCCCTCTTCATTGCTGCTCCGCTGTGGGTAGTCTGGAGAAAGAAACTCGATGCCAAAAAAGGTGCCAAAGTTCAAGCATAACGGCCCGCTCTATTGGCGTTTCGTGCTTTCCCGGTGCGGAACGCCTTTTCTTTTCCTGACTGATCACAACGAAAGAACGGAGGATTTTTATGATTCGCATTGCCACGATCGGAACCAGCAACATCACCTCTCACCTGGCCGGAGCGCTGATGCTTTGCCCCGAACAGTTTGAATACAAAGCGGCCTATTCCCGTAGCCGGGAACGCGGCCTGGCCTTTGCCGCCCCCTTCGGC
>CAKSNI010000022.1 GCA_934476025.1 uncultured Eubacteriales bacterium
CCCTTCGGCTGCACCGATATTGTTACCGATTTAGAGGAATTGGCCAACCGGGATGATCTGGACGCTGTATACATCGCCTCTCCCAATTCCCTGCATTACGAACAGGCAATGACCCTGGTGCAGCACAAAAAGCATCTCTTGATCGAAAAGCCGGCCGTCATTCACGAGGAGGATTATTTCCGCCTTCGCCAGGCAGCCGAAGAAAACGGAGTTGTCCTGATGGAGGCCCTTATCGGAATGCACCTTCCGGCTCGGAAAATTCTGAAAGAAGCCATTGAAAACATCGGCCGGATTCACACAGCCCGCTTTGAGTTCTGTCAGCTTTCCTCCAAATACCGGGATTACCTGCTCGGAGAAAACCCCAACATCTTCAATCCCCGTTTTCAGGCCGGCTCCTTGATGGACCTCGGAATCTACTGCGTATACCCGGCTTTGCATCTGTTCGGCATTCCCGCCGGCATTTCCACCCGGGCCTGTTTGCTGGATTCCGGAATCGATGCCAGTGTTACTTCCATTTTTGATTACTCAGACCGCCTGGTGACACTGATGGCTTCCAAAACCGCGCAAAGCGAACTGCCCAGTGAAATTTTGGGCGACCGCGGCAGCATTCAAATCGGCCACATTTCCCGAATGGATCACATCACCCTGACCGATCAAAACGGCCACTGTGAAGAACTGGTCGGTGAGATGAGCAAAGAAGAGCAAATGAAGCATGAACTGCTCGACTTTTTCCGTTATATTACTCAGCCTGAACAAAGCCGGGAGGAATATCAATCCATGCTTAATCTGTCCCTGCACGTCTGCTCGGTAATGGAAACCATGCGAATGCAGGCCGGCCTTCCCTTCTGATTTTTTGAGAGAGAAAAGCCCGTAAAACCAATCGGTTTTACGGGCTTTTTCGGCAGCTGCCTTATTTTTCGGCACGAATCAAATTCTCATAGAAACGAACCGCGCCGGGCAGACAATCATATTCGATATTTTCATTCAGGCCGTGCATTCCCTTCATCTGTTCCGGTTTAAAAATCACCGGAGCAAAGCGAATGCAGTTGCGGCAAATCGGCTGATAAAACTGTGCGTCGGTGGCTCCGGTCATCACATACGGACTGCTGGCCAGGCCGGGGAAGGTTTCGGCGATTACCTTTTCCACGGTTTGATAACCGGATCCGTGAATATCTACCGGTTCGGTATAATCATTGGCGTGCAAAACCTCCATGGTCAGCCCGTATTTTTCGCCCAGTTTCCGGATGATCTCCAGACTTTCCTTTTCTCCCTGATGCGGAATGAACCGCATATTGGCGGAAACGGTCGCTTCCTGCGGAATTACATTGCAGGCCTCGGAACCCGATTGCATGGTGAAGGCAATGGTGGTTCTCAGCATGGCACCGGCCTGAGAACTGACAGCCGGCAAAACCGCCTTTAAAAGCGGACGGAAGAGCCAAATGTTGGAAAACAGCAGCTTCAGACCAAAAGGCGCATAAGGCGCCAGCGTTTTGAACATAGCCGCCACCTGAGGCGACAGTTTTTTTCGGAAGGGATTGTGTTTCTCGACACGGTTCACAAAAGCTGCCAATCGGGCGATCGGGGTATTTTTTCCGGGAGCACTGGCATGACCGCCGGTGCTCCGGGCCGTAAAGCGAACATCCGCTTTTCCCTTTTCAAAAATTCCCACCATGGCATAGCATCCGTGAATGCCGCCGATCGGTTCTTCAATAATGCCGCCGCCCTCATCACAAAGCAGATACAGTTCTACGCCGCGTTTTTGCAGTTCCTTTACGATTTTGGGAGCGCCGTCCCCGGCCCATTCCTCGGTACAGGACGAAGCCAGATACACATCCTGAGGAGGAACAAAGCCTTCGCGAAGAAGCCGCTCGGTGGCTTCAAAAAAAGCCATCACCGAGCACTTGGTATCCGCTGCGCCCCGGCCCCAAACCTTACCATCGGCGATTTCTCCCGAAAACGGCGGATATTTCCACTCCCCGTCCGCCGGAACCACATCCTGATGGCTCATCAGCAAAATCGGTTTTTCGCTGCTTTTTCCTTTCCAATAATACAGCAGGTTCCCGTCAATTTCCGTGCGTTCCAGTTTTTCGTGAACCAGCGGAAACAGTTCCTGCAGGGTTTCGTGGAACCGGCGAAATTTTTCCGTTTCCGGTACCCCTGGGTGAGAGGTGGTGTCTACCTGAATCATCGCCGAAAGTTTTTTGGCCAACGCAAGAGCTTCCTCTTCCGATTCCTTCGGCCGGTAGGACGAGGTTTTGCCCGGAATCAGCAGGGTGCGGATCACGGCAATCAGCAAGAGAAACAGCAGCAGACCAATAAGTCCTGCCAGAACCAACAATGCAATTTTCATTTCTTATCCCCCTGTTTCTTCCGATAAAAATAATAAGCAATCCCGATGGCCATCGCTCCCGAAGGAATAATCATAAAGCTGGTAGAAGAAACCAAGGAAGGCACCAGCATAAACAAAAGGCTCATAACCACCAGCGGAATCAGCGCGATTTTCATGTTTTTCCGGTAATATTTATAGGCCATTGCGCCAAACAAGGCCGGTACTACATTGTCAAAGGCTGGGGTAAGAGCCGGGTTCGAAAGAAGCGGCCGAAGCGGTGTGAGAGCTGCCACGCCGACAGCCAGCACCAAAATCGTTACCAGGGAAGAAGTGGCGATTGAAAGAGTGGAAATGATTTCGTTTTCACGGGTTCCGGACTTAGCGCCAACCATATCCCGGGCATTGACGGCACAGGGAATTTTCATATTGATCAGATTGCCGGTAATAAAAGCCAGATATCCCCCGCCCGATCCGAGCATCGGGGTATAAACCAAAAATTCCGCTACGCTGCTGATCATCCAAATCAAACCGACTGAAAAGAATCCCTTTCCGGCGGCCGCCAGATCCGGGTACGCCCCCAGATATTTTCCGATTAAAAACGGAGCTCCCACCAGAAGGATCAGCACAATGATACTGGAAATCCGACCGATTCGATGGGTGGCTTTGGCATATTTTTCCCAATTCAAATTTTCGTTGTGTTCCACTGGAATTCCTCCTTACAGACAACCGACCAAAACAGCCGATGCCATTCCGAGCAGCATACTGGCTGCCACGGAAAAATTCTCTACAAAAGCAAATTTCGGTTTCTTCGCTAACCAGATAAAGAAGGCCATCGTAAGCCCCGAAACGCCGACCACCACCAGCGGCGTCCAGTCGCCGCGAAAGGTGAACAGACCGCCTCCGGAAGTAAAAGACCCAAGATAACTACCGATATAGGCACTGACCAGGCCGATAAACATGGCGGTCATGGCCGCATCGCCAAAGCCGGGGGTTCCCTCCTTTTTTCCGTTTTGGGTCAGCCGCCCGGTATACTTTTTATTGAAGAACACCGAAAGAACCATGCCCCACATAATGCAGATACTCATCAGCAGCGCAATGGTGGCAAACCCGGAAGCCGTCATTTGTTCTCCCGACAGCTTTTCCATGCCCACCTGTTCGGCCGCCGCCTGGGCCACCTGTGTTTCATAATGCAGCGCCCCGATAACCGAAAGACGCAGCCACGGCCAGGGAATCCCCAAACTGCCGGAAAGAGCGATAACCCCCAAAAGGATCCCCACGCTGGGCAGAACCGAAAAGGTGGCACTGGAAACAATGACCCGTTTCATTTCGGTTTCATCCATTCCGATGGCCTTGCCGGCCCGGTAAGCCCGAACCATGAACACCACGCACAGCAGTGCAACAAACCCGATGATGCCTCCGCAGATCCAATACATCGGGGCGCTGCTCAACTTATCAAGAATACTCATAAAACATAAAACCTCCCTGTTTGCAATAGTTTGATGAAGTCTTTGACTCCATTATAATTCCTTTGGGAGAACTTTTCAATCCCTATTGCGTGAAAGGAAGAAAAAACGAATATGCCCCGCCCTTTCGGCCGCAAAATGCCGAAAAGGCGGGGCATATTCTCATATAGGCTCGGATTCTGATTCGGCCAATCGGCAAACCGTTTGATAATCGTTTTTGAGAGCTTCCCGAAGTTCCGACAAACCGGAAAAGCGAACCTCCCTACGCAAAAAGCGACAGACCTGCAGAGTTAGTTCCCGGCCGTACAAATCCCCGGAATAACCGAGAAAATAGGTTTCACTGAGAACAAAATCACTTTCAAAGGTCGGCCGGATTCCGATATTGGTCATACCGACATACGCCTTTCCGTCAATCTCCGCCCGGGTCATATATACCCCATGGGGCAGCGGAATTTTTTCCTTTGGGTACCGCTGATTAACGGTCGGAAAGCCAATGGTACGCCCCCTTGCATCACCGTGAATCACGGGAGCCGTAAACGAATACGGTTCGCCGATCAATTCGGCGGCCGCCTCCATTTTCCCTGCCTTCAATTTTTCACGGATCAGAGAACTGGACACCTTATCTTTGTTTTTGTAAACAGGGGGGATAACAGACAATTCAATTCCTTTGTTTTGGCAAAGTTTTGAAAGCAGCTGAATATTCCCGGACGCTCCTTTTCCAAAGGTATAATCATATCCGCAGCAGATCATTGCCGGATGAAACTTTTTCAAAAGGAAGCGAAAAAACTCCTCCGGTGTTTGATCCCGTACACTTGGAAAATCCAAAAAATAAACCGAATCAATTCCCTGCTTTTTGAGCTTTTCTTCCTTTTCCGATTCCCCGGTCAACAGAATCGGTTCATCGGAAAAATAGGCTTTGGGCGGTTTTGAAAAGGCCACCGTCACCGAAGGATAGCCACTGCCCACCACTTTCTGCAATACCGCTTCATGGCCTTTGTGCACCCCGTCAAAGGTGCCGAGAGCCAGTGCGGTTTGTCGGGAACTTTCGGGTAGCGGCTGAACCGGGCGAAGCAGGCACTGCAGCTTTAATTCCTCCCCGCCGGGGAGAATCTCTCCGAGGCCGACACAGCATTCCCCGTATTTTACCCGGAATATTCCGTCGGTTTCGGGAAGGTTCAACCGGCCAACCGCCAGGCCGCCGCCAGTGGAAAACAGGACCGCCTGCTTGCGGCTGACAAAAACTTCCGGATAGCCGGTCAGCACACATTCTTCCGAACGAATCCAATCGGCAATATTTTCCGGGGTCAGTTGATCAAGCTCCACACAATCGGCCAGGGTAAAGCCGGCGTTTTCACTGCGGCATAAAGCCGAAAGGGTAGCACCGCAACCAAGTCTTTCCCCAATATCCCGACAAAGAGAACGGATATAAGTTCCCTTGGAACAGGTCACTCGAATCCGGAAGGTTTCTTTCGAAGAAGACTCCTCCGGAATTCGTTCAATGGAATCAATCTCCACCTCGCGCGGCGGAAGTTCGCAGGTTTCCCCACGGCGCGCCCGTTCATACATTCGTACGCCGTCTTTTTTGATGGCCGAATACATCGGCGGAACCTGCCGAATTTTTCCGATAAATTCCTTTAAGACCGCATCAATTTCTTTTGGCGTAACCGAAACCGGCTTTTGCGTAATCGTTTTTCCGGTGATATCCAGCGTATCGGTTTCTTTGCCCAGCGTAATTTCCGCAAGATAGGTTTTCCGGCTGCAAACCACCCGGTCGGCAAGCCCGGTTGCCCGGCCGATCAAAATCGGAAGAACCCCGGAAGCCATCGGATCCAGGGTTCCGGTATGCCCGACCCGCTTTTCGCCGGTCAGGCGGCGCACGGCGGCAACAGCCGCGAATGATGACATTCCGCCGGGTTTATTCAGCAGCAGAATTCCCTGCATGACATTCCTCCAGAGCATTCCCGATCTGTTCCAGGATTTTTTGGGTAATTTCTTCCAATGAGCCGGTCATTTGGCAGCCGGCAGCCCCTTTGTGACCGCCTCCACCGAGTTTTTTACAGATTTCGCTGGCATTGAGCGGGTCGTATGTCCGCAGGGAAATCTTATAAAGATCCGGCCCTTTCTGCTTAATGGAAACCCCGGCCAAAACCCCTTCTACCGAACGGGAAATCACCGCAACACCCTCGAGGTCGCTGTCGGTACAGCCGGTTTCCGCTTGCATTTGGGTAGTTACGGTCAGCACAATGCAACGGCCGGAAAAATAGAACTTGGCCCCATCCAAAACCATGCGCTCCAATTCCAGCCGGTTCCGGGATTTGGTATCAAACATCCGGCGGCTGATTTCATCCGCATGAATGGGATAGGTGTACAGATCGGCGGCAATCCGATGGGTTTTGCTGGTGACATTGGCATATTTAAAGGAGCCGGTATCGGTGGCAATGCCGGTAAATAAAGCCGCCGCCATAAAAACATCCAACGGGATCCGCATCTTTTTGAGCAATTCATAAACGCTTTCACAGGAAGCCGAAGCCGCTGCATCCAGATAGGTATTTTCCGCATACAGGGTGTTGGAAACATGATGATCGATACAAAGCACGATGTTTCCTTCATAGGATTCCCTGAGTTTGCCAAGCAGCTGCAGGTCCGCAACATCCACGCTGATCACGGTCTTTCCGTCATTTCCATCGCTTTGCGGAATTTTTTCGGTAAAGAAGCCATATTTATCCGGAATCGGGTCAGGGCACAGAATGCGGCACTTTTTACCGATTTTCCGCAGCCCGGCCGCCAGGGTAAACGCCCCACCCAAAGTATCCCCATCGGGAGAAGCATGGGTCAAAATCAAATAGTCATCGTGCTTTTTTAAAAAGTGCGCGGTTTGCCCGAGAGTTAAAACACCCGGATTATTCGTTTTCATTCTTTTCCCCGCTTTCGGCAAAACTGTCGATGATTCGCGAAATGTGCGCCCCGAAAGCAATGGAGTCATCGGCTACAAAACGGATTTCCGGCGTTTTCCGCAGTTTCACACGGTTGGAAAGTTCCCGGCGGATATATCCGCCGGCCGTTTTATTTAAAATTTTCACCGATTCCGCCGTTGCTTCCTCGCCTTCCACAGCGCTGACATAAAAGGTAGCATAGGAAAGATCTGAACTAACCGAAACTTTGACAATGCTCAGCATTTTGCTGACCCGCGGGTCTTTGATATCCCGCAGAATTTCAGACATCGCCAACCGGACATCCGATTCAATTCGATTAATTTTATATCCAGCCATTATTCTCTGTACTCCTCAATAATATACGCTTCCAGAACATCGCCCAGTTTAATATCGGCGAATTTTTCCAGGCTGATTCCGCATTCATACCCTTGAGCGACTTCCTTCACATCGTCTTTGAAACGACGCAGAGAGGCAATTTCATCCTCAAAGATAACAATGCCGTCCCGTACTACCCGGATTTTGCTGTTCCGGGTGACCTTTCCGTCGGTCACATAGCAGCCTGCAATGGTGCCGACGCTGGAAATTTTATAGGTATTGCGGACTTCGGCATTCCCGAGAACCACTTCTCTGGTTTTGGGCGAAAGCATTCCCTTCATGGCTGCCTCAATCTCATCAATGCAATCATAAATAACCCGGTAAAGGCGAATATCCACTCCGGCCGCTTCCGCGGATTCCTTCGAGACGGCATCCGGGCGGACATTGAACCCAACCACGATGGCTCCGGAAGTTTTGGCCAGCATGATATCGGATTCATTGATCGCACCAACCCCGCCGTGAATGACCCGCACGCGGACTTCATCGTTAGAAAGCTTGGAAAGCGAATCTTTAACCGCTTCCACCGAACCCTGAACATCTGCCTTGACGATAACATTCAGTTCCTTGAGTTCACCTTCACTGAGCTGACTGAAGAGATTATCCAGCGTAACCTTGGTCGCATTGCCGAATTCTTCGTCTTTCTGTTTCTGTTTTCTCTGTTCGACCAGTTCCCGGGCCAGGCGTTCATCCGAAACGGCATCGAAGCCGTCGCCGGCCGAAGGCGTTTCGGTCAAACCGGTAATTTCCACCGGAACCGACGGACCGGCATCCTTGAGATGCTTACCGTTTTCATTGGTCATGGTTCTGACACGGCCAACCGTTGTGCCGGCAACCACGATATCGCCGAGATGAAGGGTTCCGGCCTGTACCAGCAGCGTCGCCACCGGGCCGCGCCCCTTATCCAGACGGGCTTCAATAACAACGCCCTTCGCACGCCGATCGGGATTGGCCTTCAGTTCCATCATATCGGCTACCAGCAAAATGTTTTCCAACAGCTGATCGATGCCCTCATGGGTTTTGGCGGAAACCGGAACGCAGATCACATCGCCGCCCCATTTTTCCGGAACCAGTTCATGTTCGGTGAGCTGTTGCAGTACCCGATCCGGATTGGCTTCCGGTTTATCCATTTTATTGATGGCTACAATAATTTGCACCTTTGCCGCTTTGGCGTGGTTGATAGCCTCAATCGTCTGCGGCATAATTCCGTCATCGGCTGCCACCACCAGAACCGCAATATCCGTCGCCATGGCTCCGCGCTGACGCATAGCAGTGAAAGCCGCGTGGCCCGGCGTATCCAAAAATGTAATATTGTGGCCGTTGCAATTAACCCGGTAAGCACCGATGTGCTGTGTAATGCCGCCGGCTTCGGTATCGGTAACGGCGGTATGCCGAATGGCGTCCAAAATGGAGGTTTTTCCGTGGTCAACATGGCCCATAACCACCACAACCGGATCCCGCGGTTTCAGGGTTTCGGCGGTATCTTCGGTATCATCCATAATCCGGTCCTCGATGGTAACAACCACCTGGCGTTCGATTTTCGCGCCCATTTCGGTTACCACAATTTCGGCAGTATCGTAATCAATGACCTGATTGACGGTCGCCATCATGCCGAGTTTCATCAGAACCTTGATCACTTCGGACGCGGTTTTTTTAAAGGCCGCCGCCAGTTCGCCGACGGTAATTTCATCTCCGACCGTAACCACAATTGGCGTTTTCTTGATTTTTTCCAACTGAAGTCGACGCAATTTATCCGCCTCGGTTTCGCGTTTTACGCCCTGCGGACGCTTATAATCCTTGGATTTCTGGCGAATTTTTTGCTTGTGGGAGAAATTGTCCTTCATGGCCCGTTCGGGGGCAATGCGTTCATACTTTTCGTTATACTTATCGATATCCACATTATTGGAACGGGTATCGACATAGTGGACTTCCGCCGGGCCGCGCTTCGGAGCTGCCCCAACATTGTTTTTTTCCTTCTTTTTGAAGGGGTTGGGATCCGACGGTTTTCCGGTTTTCTTCTGAGCCGGCGCCTCGGTTTTGGCGGCCGCCGGTTTTTCCGAAACCGGTTTTGCCTCCTTCTGCGGTTTGGCCGCCGGTTTTTCCACTGCTTTGGCCGGGGCCTTGGTCACGGCCGCAGGGGCGGATTTCGGCTGAGCCGCCGGTTTCTCGTCCGCGGCTTTGGCCGGTTTGACCTGGCTGTTGCCGACAGTCTCTTTCTGCGCCTGTGCATTGGCCGCGTTGTTCTGCGCCATAGCCGCCGCTTTCAGCTGCTCCAGAATGGCCATCTGGTCTTTGAGTTTCTTTTCCTTTTCCGCTTTACGGGCTGCGGCATTTTTCTCTCTGGCCGCTTCTCCGGTTGCAAAATAGGCGTCAAAGTTTTTTACTTCATGCTGCTTGGTCATCGCCGCAAAAACACGGCCGATTTCGGTTTCTCCCAGCGAAGAACCGGTGGTTTTGGTTTCTCCCAGATTTTTTTCGATAAAGGCCGTCATTTCTTTCGGCTGCAACCCGAAATTTTTCGCCAGATCACTGATTTTCATTTTTGCCATTGGCTATTCCTCCTTTGATAGCATTCGCGAAACCGGCATCTTTCACGCAAAGAATTCCGCCCTTACGACCGGTGGCACGCGAAACCGTTTCCATATCAAACGGCAGATGAATCACCGCAACATTCGCCTTTGCGGCAAAATAGGAAATTTCTTTTTTGGTTTTTTCGGAAAGATCGGAAGCCGTTACAATCAGCTTGGCCTGCTTTCCCGAAAGACAGGCCGCCTTGGCCGCATCAAAGCCGAAAATCAAATTTCCGGATTTGCTGGCAAAGCCGAGCAAGGTAAGCACTTTTTCCTGCATCGACTCACTCCTGCCCGATTTTCTTTGCCAGTTCTTCCAGCGTTTGTGCCGGAATTTCTGTATCCAAAGCGCTTTTGAGCCGGTTGGCCCGAATGGCTTTTTTCAGGCATTCTTCCTTCGGACAAAGATACGCCCCGCGGCCGTTCACCTTTCCGGTGGTATCCAGTACAATTTCCCCTTCGGGAGTCCGTACCACCCGGATCAGTTCCGATTTCGGGGCCTGGGCCGAGCAACCGATGCACTTGCGAATCGGTATTTTCCTAGTCATGAATCAAGCCTCGTTTTCTTCCCCGTAAAAACCACTTTCCGGATGAATATCGATTTTCCAACCGGTCAGTTTTACCGCCAAACGAACATTCTGCCCTTTGTTGCCGATGGCCAGAGAAAGCTGCGAGTCCGGAACCGTTACCCGACATACCT
>CAKSNI010000023.1 GCA_934476025.1 uncultured Eubacteriales bacterium
ATCGCGATTCCGATGAGGAAGCTGAATACGAAGTACTGATCGGGGATACCACCCGGTCGGATTCCAAAGCTGAAACGGTCGAAGGCGACAACTATGTCATCCGCGTCAAGGGGAAAAAGATCATTGTCAAGGGAGGCAGCGACCTGGCTACCTACCGTGCGGTCAAGGCTCTGTACGATGAGTTGCTCAAGGGCGGAAAGAAGAATTCCTATCTGCCTTGGTCTGATGGTTTTGTCATGAACGGCAAATACGATCCACAGGAGGAAGGGGTTTATACCCTCAACTGGGGTGACGAATTTGACGGAAATACCATTGATGTCAACAAATGGGGCGACTATGTCCGGTCCAGCCAAGAAGATACACCGAGAACATCGGTATATGGCGGCTGGGTTTGTTCGGTAGATTTTGCCCGCAGAAGCCAATATACCAAGAGAACCGGCCGGCCACTTCCGAATCAGCCCCTTTCTTATGTTGCCGACGGCAGCCTGCATCTTTCCACTCTGTTTGACGGGATTGATAGCTTTACCGGTACCACCGTTTCTTCTTATTGGACGATGATCTATAAATACGGTTGTCTGGAAATTCGCGGGAAATTTGCTTTGGCTCCGGCAGCCAGCACCTACTGGATCAATGGGGCCAGTGCCAATCGCAACTTTACCCGTTTCGGGCTGGATGGTACCAAGAGAACCCGTGCTTGCATGACTGAAATTGATCTGGTGGAAAATTTCGGAAAAACAACGAGCTTTGCCAGCAATGTTCACCGCTGGTGGCTCGGTTACAATCTGGATGGTTCGGTTAAGGCAGCTTCCCACAATTCGATGGATGGGAATGCACTGTATACCGGGGCATCGACCAACAACAAAAGGTATACTTACGCCAACCCCACAGAGGGAACCGACGACTTCCATGTATACACCTATTACTGGGATGAAACCTGCATCAAGTTCGCGTATGACGGGAAGGTCTACTGTGATTACGAATATACCGACAACAATTCGGTTTCGGTTCACTGCCTGGCCAACTACCTGATTATGTCCTGTGCAATGGGTTCCACTACCTACGGTGCCGCCTTCAACAAGAATACCGCTCCGGATTACACCGAGCATTTGGTGGATTATGTCCGGCTGTATCAGACCGGTGCCAAAAACAGCCAGATGATTACTGCCTGGCCGCAGGATCAGGAAACCGGTACCACCACTTACCGTTACCCCGGTAAGAGCACCGGTGACTATTATTGATCCGCTCAACTTTGCTTTTCTGAACAACTTTTATCATGCTTTGGGTACCGCCCCGGTGCAGCCGAAACGCTGCGTCGGGGCGGCACCCTTTTGTCTTGCGCGCAATAGGGGGAAAAACAGTTGCATTTTGACGGCAGATCGACTATAATATCTTGTGTATGTGCAGCCGAAACCGTCAGGAATTTTCCGTCGGCTGCCAGGGAAGGATGGATCATTTATGGTTAAAGCAGTAGTCGGCGCCAACTGGGGCGACGAAGGAAAAGGAAAAATCACCGATATGCTGGCACAGGATGCGGATATTGTCGTCCGTTTTCAGGGGGGAGCCAACGCCGGGCATACCATCAAGAATGAATACGGCAAATTCGCTCTGCATACCCTGCCGTCCGGTTCGTTCCATCAGAATGTGATCAACTGCATCGGCAACGGGGTGGCTTTGGATGTGGAAAAACTTCTGAAGGAATACCATTCATTGGTGGAAGCCGGGGTTCCGGCGGTTCGCCTGGTGGTTTCCGAACGCGCCCAAATGGTGATGCCCTATCATGTGCTGTTTGACGTGTATGAAGAAGAACGCCTCGGCAAGGCCTCTTTCGGGTCAACCCGTTCGGGAATCGCTCCCTTTTATTCCGATAAATATGCCAAAATCGGTTTCCAGGTCTGCGAACTGTTTGATGAAGAACATTTAAAAGAAAAGCTGGCCCGGGTGCTGGAAATCAAAAATCTGATGCTGAAGGATATCTATCACAAAGATCCGCTCTCTTTCGATGAAGTGTACGCCAAGCTGATGCAGTGGAAGAAGGATCTGGCTCCCTTTGTCGGCGATGTCCGCAAACTGTGCTATCAGGCCGAAAAAGAAGGAAAGACCATTCTGCTGGAAGGGCAGCTCGGTTCGCTTAAAGATACCGACCACGGTATTTACCCGATGGTGACTTCCTCCAATACCATTGCCGGTTACGGGGCCGTCGGGGTCGGTTTGCCGCCCTATGCCATCCGGGAAATTTATACCGTGATCAAAGCCTATTCTTCGGCCGTCGGGGCAGGGGCTTTTGTGAGCGAAATTTTCGGTGAAGAAGCGCAGCAGCTGCGGGATCACGGCGGCGACGGCGGCGAATACGGCGCAACAACCGGCCGTCCGCGCAGAATGGGCTGGTTTGATGCCGTGGCCACCCGTTACGGCTGTGAAGTTCAGGGAACCACCCATGCCGTGCTGACGGTGGTGGACGCACTCGGCTATCTGGATGAAATCAAGGTCTGCACCGGGTATGAAATCGACGGAAAAATCGAAAAAGATTTCCCGGTCACCTACCGTCTGGAAAAGGCCAAGCCGGTTTATGTTACCCTGCCGGGATGGAAATGCGATATTTCCGGCATTACCCGGTATGAAGATCTGCCCGAAAATTGCCGGAACTACATTTCCTTTATTGAAAAGGAAATCGGGTTCCCGATTACCATGGTATCCAACGGCCCGGCCCGGGAAAATATCATCATGAGAACTCCGGAGGTTGCGCGCTGATGAATTTTACTCCGATCGACGGGAAAAATCTCGTGGAGGGCTTTTGCCTGGTCAAAACGGTGGATGTAAAAACTTCCAGCAAAGGGGATACCTATTTGGATATGACCCTGTCCGACAGTCAGGGTGAAATCAACGCCAAACTCTGGGGATATCAGGAAGCGCTGCACGGTTCGTATGAGGTCAACACCCTTGTAAAGGTCCGGGGTACTCTTTCGGTTTATAACGGCAATGATCAATTGCGGATTGAACGCATTCGCAAGGTCAGCGAATCCGACGGAATCCGGGTGGAGGATTATGTGAAATCCGCCGGGTATGATACCCAAGAAATGTACGCGGCACTGCATACCATGGCCGAACAATTTGAGGATCGGGAACTTTCCCGGCTGGTTTTGGCCATTCTGGATGAACGGCGGATTCCGCTTCTTTACTGGCCGGCGGCCTTCCGGCTGCACCATGCGGTGCGGGGCGGTTTGCTGCTGCATACCCTTTCCATTGTGCGGATGTGCGAAGCGGTTTGCCGGGAGTATTCATTTGTAAACCGGGAACTGCTTTGCAGCGGGGCAATTTTGCATGATATTGCCAAAATCGAAGAATTTGTTGTAGCTCCCACCGGGATTGCCAGCGGGTATTCTGTAAAGGGAAACCTGATCGGGCATCTGGCCGAAGGGGCAATGGTGATTCGCAAGGCCGCCCGGGAAAACGGGATCAGCGAAGAAACCTCCATGTTGCTGGAGCATATGGTTCTGTCCCATCACGGGGAACCGGAATACGGCGCGGCGGTGCGTCCGATGTTTATCGAAGCGGAAATTCTCAGCGAACTGGACTTAATGGATGCGCGGATTTACGAAATGAAGGAAGCGGTCAGTGCGGTTCAGCCCGGGGAATTTACGAATAAAATCTGGTCGATGGACAATCGGAAACTGTACCGTCATGAAAAGGAAGATCTGGAGCGGGGAACCGTTCTGTTCTGAATAAAAGAAAGGAAGGAAACAAATGGAAATTACAAAAGATATGCTGATCGGGGACGTATTGGATAAAGACCCGGAATGCGCGGAATATTTTTTTGAAATCGGAATGCATTGTCTTGGCTGTCCGGCCTCCCGCGGGGAATCCATTGCGGATGCCTGTGAGGTTCACGGTACGGATGTAGAAGCGCTGCTGGCCAAACTCAATGCCCATTTTACCCGCAAAAACGGATGAAACTCTCGCAACGGCTTCGTGCCATCGCCGATCGGATTGAGCAGGGCAGTCGGGTTGCCGATATCGGCACCGACCACGCTTATCTTCCGATTGCGCTGTTTGAAAGCGGAAGATGCCGGCGGATCATCGCTTGCGATGTCCGCCGCAAACCGCTGGAAAACGCCCGGAAGAATTGCGCCGAATACGGGGCAAACGGGGTGGAACTTCGGCTGGGGGATGGCCTTTCGGCCCTTGCTCCGGGCGAAGCGGATACCATTGTGGTAGCCGGCATGGGCGGCGATGTGATTGTTTCGATTTTAGACGGTTGCCGCTGGATTCGAGATCCGGGCATCCGTCTTATTTTACAACCGATGACTTCGGCGGAGGTGCTGCGGTGCTATCTGGCCGAAAAGGGGTATCAGGTGGACAGCGAAACTGCGGTGGCGGATGAAGGGCGGATTTACCCGATTCTGTGTGTGCATTATGACGGCATTCACCGGGAACTGCTGCCGGGGGAAGAATACATCGGAAAAATCCGGAATCAAACGCCCGAAAATCGTGCTTATCTTCAAAAACAAGCGCAGCGGGTGGAACATACGGCCGAGCAGCTTTCCGCCGTTGCCGGAAAAGAAAACGAAAAAGCCGCATTGACGGCGGCCGGAATGGCCATCCGGTCTATTTTGGAGGAATGAGCCTTGGCACTGGACGGACTGTTTTTATCCGCTGTCCGGCGGGAACTTTCGGATGCCGTAGACAGCCATGTTGATAAAATTTATCAGCCGAGCAAAGACACGCTGGTTTTTTTGCTGCGCGGAAAAACCGGTGCCCGGCGGCTGCTTTGTACGGCGGCTGTCGGAGCCGCCCGGCTTCAGTTTACCCGGCAAAAACCGGAAAATCCGCAGAACCCGCCGATGTTCTGTATGCTTTTGCGAAAACATCTGAGCACGGCACGGTTGATTGAAATCCGTCAGGAAGGCACCGAACGGGTATTGACGCTGGTTTTTTCGGGGGTGAATGAAACGGGAGATACTATCCGGTTTTCCTTAATCTGCGAATTGCTTTCCGGGCAAACCAATCTGATTTTCGCGCAGGAGAACGGGAAAATTCTGGATGCCGTTCGCCGCAGTGATCTTTTGAAGGACGAACGCGTCATTCAACCCGGGGCAATCTATACTCCGGTAGCCGGTTTGGCAAAACTCGATCCGCTTTTCACACCGGCGGAAACCATTCTTTCGGAAACGATGAAGCGGGGCGATATGCCGCTGCACAAAGCCATTCTGAATACCGTTGCCGGGTTTTCTCCCCTTTTGAGCCGGGAATTGGCCTTTCGGGCGGTGAAAGATCCCGATTTTGCGGCTTCTGATCTCACCGAGCGGCAGCAGGAGGCTTTTGTACAGGCTTTTCGGGATGTGATGAACTATGCTGCTCATCCGCAGCCTACGGTTGTATACAAAGAGGACGGCACGCCGCTTGAATTTTCCTTTTTGCCGCTGACCCAATATCCGCAGCAGTTCCCGGTGGGTTCCTTTTCCACCCTCAGCGAATCGCTGGATGCCTTTTTCGGCGGGCGGGAAGCCGCCGCGCGCATTCGTCATGCCGGGCAGGATTTAATTCGGCACATTCATGTGCTGATCGGTCGAACCCGAAAAAAGATGGCTGCCCGGGCGCAGGAAGAAAAGGATTGCGAAAACCGGGAGGAACTGCGGATTGCCGGCGAACTGATCAAGGCCAATTTGTATCGGCTTTCTCCGGGGCAATCGGAATGTACGCTGGAAAACTATTATGATCCGGAAGGCAAATCCCTTCGCATTCGTCTGAATCCGGCACTCAGCCCGGCCGCCAATGCGGATCGATATTTTAAAGAATATAAAAAAAGCTGCACCAAGGTGCACACCCTTGCCGGTTTGATTGAACAGGATCGTCGGGATCTGGCTTATTACGAATGTGTGCTGGATTCCCTAAGTCGGGCCGACAGTCTGAGCGAGCTTTCCCAGATTCGGGCCGAACTGGTTCAGGGGGGGATTTTAAAAACGGCAAAAGGGCAAAAGGTGAAGGAAACGCCGGCCGCCTTCCGGGAATACCGAAGCGCGGAAGGGTATCGCATTGCGGTGGGGCGCAACAATCGCCAAAACGATTTACTGACCCTGAAAACAGCGGCGAAAAACGATTTGTGGTTTCATGTAAAAGACGCGCCCGGTTCTCATGTGGTGGTTTTCTGCGGCGGAGGAACGGTCAGCGAAGAAACCATGCTGATGGCTGCCCGCCTGGCGGCAACCCATTCTTCTCTTTCGGCTGCCGATAAAGTGCCGGTGGATTATACCGTGGTGAAGTATGTCAAGAAGCCGTCGGGGGCCCGGCCGGGCATGGTGATTTATACCAATCAGAAAACCCTGACGGTCAGCCCGGAACGCACCCCTCTGCCGGGCTTGGTTTGATCGGCGGGGTGGGGCAGCTTCTGTTTTTTGCCAAGACGGCATAGAATTCAACCGAATTCCGGTTTTGAATCGAGGAGGAACCATGCAAAGCAAAACCATGCGGATCAACCGAAAAGGAGACCTTTTGTATCTGACTTTTCCGGCATTTTCGGCCTGTCCCGGGGTCCGGCATGCCTTTACAACCCGGTTTGGCGGAGCCAGCACCGGGGAATTTTCCAGTATGAACATGAGTTTTACCCGGGGAGATGCCCGGGAAAATGTGCTCAAAAACTATGAAACCATTTGTCGGGCCATTGGGGTGGATGAGCACAAACTGGTTCTTTCCCATCAGACCCACACCAAAAATCTGCGCGCGGTAACGGCCGATGATGCCGGAAAGGGAATTTTCCGGGAACGCGATTACGAAGATGTGGATGGGTTGATGACCGATGTGCCGGGCCTTTGTCTGGTGACGCAGTATGCCGACTGTACCCCCCTGTTTTTCTGTGACCCGGTAAAACGGGTGGTTGCTCTTTCCCATTCCGGATGGCGCGGAACGGTTCTGCAGATCGGAAAAGAAACGGTAATAGCCATGGGGCAGCGGTACGGATGTCGCCCGGAGAATATTCTGGCCGGCATCGGCCCGAGCATCGGCCCCTGCTGCTATGAAGTGGACGATCCGGTTGTCCGGGCTTTTTCACAAAGCCCGGGTCTTTCCCTTTGTGCAATTTTCCGTGAAAAAGAAAACGGGAAATACTGGTGCAATTTATGGGAGGCAAACCGGCAGATTCTTTTGTCGGCCGGCATTTTGCCGGAGCATCTTTCCTGCGCCGATCTTTGTACCAACTGCCATCCCGACTGGTTCTTTTCCCATCGGTTCACCGGCGGAAAAAGGGGAAATCTAGCGGCATTGATTGCCTTGGAGGAAACACCATGATGAAACGCATAGGAATTTTGCTGATTTCCCTGATGCTGATTGTCGGACTGATCGGCTGCTCCGGAAAAAAGGAGGAAACGGAAGAATCGTACGAGCCGGGCGTCACCGGTACCGACTGGGGCCTCGTAATTGAAACCGGCGTGATTCGCATCGGTATGATGGAATCTCCGCTCAGCCACTGCGATGATGAGGGAAATTGGACCGGCTTTGCGCCCGATTTGATTGCGGCGCTGTGTCGGGACATCAATATCACGCCGAATTTCACCCGGGTCAGCGGCGATACCTTTCAGGAGGAACTGGATAATGGCCGGATTGAGTGCGTTTTTACCGGTCTGTACGAATCCAACGCCCTGGCCGAAAAAGCGGATTGCTCCCGGCCCTATCTGTATTTGCCGGAAGTCGCTCTCAGCGCTTCGGGCACACCGGAAAACTGCGCGTCGGTAACGGCGCTGAAATCCCTCAAAGAAGTGGGGGTAATTGCCGGAAGCCATTCGGTTACGGCGGCTGCCCTTCAGGGACTTTCGGCCAAGGGGTACCCGGATGCCGATTCCATGGTTCAGGCCATCACCGACGGTTCGATTCCGGCCGGAATTCTGGATCAGGTTACACTCGGCAGCCTTTCTGAAACGCAGCGCGAATCTCTTAGCCGGGGGGCAACTCTGGGAGAATACGGCTGCGTGATTGCCTATGCGAAAAATTCGGCGCTCAATGCCCGGATCCGCGAAAGTATTAAGAAATTAACCGAAAACGGCTCCCTGGATGAACTGGCCGCCACATACGGTCTGGAAGATTATCTCTATTCCAATCATTCCTGAATGAAACGGGAGCCGGGGCAAATCCCCGGCTCTTTCTGTCAATGAACCGAAAAATTGGATTTTGCGGCGGAAAGGCCGCGTTTCTTGCTTTAGCGCCGAGATGCACACCGGAAATGCGCGGCTTTCTTTTGAAAAAATGCCCGGGGTGGAAAAAACGGTCAAAAAGAAACCGGAGAAGTTTCGGCAAAACGCCGTTGCTTCTCCGGTTCTTGCTGTCGGCAGCCTTCCGAGCCAAACGAAAATTCCGCCAGCCTGCCGTATGTCGGCCTTTTCGCTTGGGGTTCTTCCGGTTGCTTTCAGCGAAAAACATTGTACCACAGATTCTCTGAAAAAACAAGGGAAACTGACAAAACGATCAAAAATACCATAAATTCTCAGAAAAATCTATTTGGAAAGTCGATTTATTTCCCGTCAGATGCCGTACAGGCCGGAGCGGAATCTGATACCGGACGGGTGAGATTTTTCATCCAGTTGAATTTTCGGATTTTGAAAAAGGCAACGAAGCATTTGAGAATCTGATCGGATTTCAGTGCCAGATAAACCACCCACGGAGCAGCCCCCAGCAGGGCAGCAGCAACCGACAACGGAATGACTACCCCAAAAACAAACAGGGTATCATTTTTAAAAACAAAAGAAACATCTCCGCCGGATTTTACCAGCCCGAACAGCGTTCCGCATTCATAGCAGGTTCCGATTCCGGTAAAGCACAAAACGCCGATGAATTGCCCGGCATAGGCAGCCGCTTCGGCAGAAATTTGATACAACCCGATGAAAGGCTGACGGATCAGGAAGAAAAGCCCGGCGGTCAGTAGGCCGAGCAGCAAAAACAGTACCTCGACGGTATGGGAATATTCCCGGATTTTTTGCAGTTGCCCGGCACCGACCGCTTTGCCGATTAAAATTCCGACAGCCGCCGACAGCCCGTTCAGGCATACATACATCATGCTGTTCACGGTGTTGGCAAGGCTGGCTCCGGTGATCACCGCTTCCCCAAACCGCCCAAGGACCATACTGTTGGCCATCAGATTGGCGCCCCAGACCAATTGACCGAGTACCAACGGGGTGCCGTACCGAAGAAAATCTTTCACAAAAACGGCGTGCCGGGAAAACAGGTCTTTCACCCGGAAAGCGAGCCGATGATCAACGGCCAGCACATAAATGGCTGCAATCAGCGTTTCCACAACCCGGGCAATCAGGGTGGCAATGGCTGCCCCCCGAACCCCCAGGGCCGGGAAACCGAACTTTCCGAAAATCAAAATATAATTCAGTATCACATCGGTGCAAAGCGAACACAGGGAAACGATCAGGCCGATCCGGGGCTTTTCCACGCTTCGCATAGCGGCAATCAGAGATTGGGTGACGCAGAAAAAAGCATAGGAATAGCAGACGACCGAAAGGTATTCCGCACCGCTGGCAAGCACCGAAGTTTCCTTAGTGAAAAGGCGGAGGACTCCCTGCGGAAAAAGCGCGCAAAGGGCGGTTAAGGCTGCGCCGATGGCAAAGGAAATCCGTACACCGACCGCGGCAATGGCGCGGATGCCGGCGGTTTCCCGTTTTCCCCAGTACTGAGCGGAAAGCAGCAGAACGGTGGATTCGATCCCGGCACTGAGAACCTGCAGCACCGTTTGAATCTGGGTTCCGAGATAAACGCCGGAAACAGCGGAATCTCCGAGGGAACCGATCATGGTGTTGTCGGCCAGGCTGACCGAGAAGGTGATCAGGTTCTGAAGAACAATCGGAATAGCCAGCAAAATCAAATTGCGGTAAAAGGAACCGTCCCGAGTGAGAATTCGTTTCATGGTTCAGCGAAGATCCTTCCCGTCATAGACCGCCCGGTTTCCACCGATGAATTTGCGGCGGGTACGGGCAGCCACCACAAACGCCGAACCGATCCGGTTATGTTCCAGGCGAACCGGCACGGCCACATCTTTCAGATGCATCCCGATGAGGGTGAAACCGATATCCAGCCCGGCATCGGCCCGGATGTGTTCCAATACCGCCGGATTTTCGGCCGCCTGATAGGCGGCGGTGGCAAAAGAACCGCCGGCTTTCGGCTGCGGAACGGCGTTGACCTCTTCGGCAAACGGAACGGCTGCCTTTTCCACCACAATCGCCCGGTTTAAGTGTTCGCAGCACTGGGCGGCAACAAAAACGCCCTTTTCGGCCGCGGCCGCCGCAATGCCGGCATACACC
>CAKSNI010000024.1 GCA_934476025.1 uncultured Eubacteriales bacterium
CCGCAAAACCGTGAAAAACGGGGAAGCGGAAATTATCCGAAAACAGGCAGGTTAATGAAAGCCGCTGTACTTTTTTAAGAAAGGAATTGCAATCTTCCAATCGGGAAAAGTCGGCGGCTGATCTTGCATTTTTGGGAGGAATTTGCATGAGAAAAACAGAACTGTTCAACAAAGGGTGGAGGTTTTGCGAAGGCAATTTGCCCGTAGAGCGCCCCCGTTTCAAGGGGCCGGTGTATAGCCAGAGCAAAACCGAACGCAAACTCAACGGCCCGGCGTCCTATCGGTACAACGATACCCCCGACAATTTTGTTGATAAGTATCGCGAAATCAATATTGGCTCATGGCAGAATGTGGATTTGCCGCATGACTATATTATTTCACAACGGCCGGATGAAAAGGAAAACAATACAACCGGTTATTTTCATTATCATAACGCCTGGTACCGGAAGCATTTCCGCCTGAGTGAAGAAGACCGGGATAAACGCATTTCAATCATTTTTGAAGGGGTTGCCACCCATGCAACGGTTTACCTGAACGGCTGTCTGATGAAGCATAATTTCTGTGGCTACACAACCTTCGAAGTGGATATTACCGATAATGTCTATTTTGATCAGGAAAATATATTGGCCGTGTATGTTACCACCGATGAGTTTGAAGGTTGGTGGTATCAGGGCGGCGGAATTTACCGGAATGTCTGGCTGAAAATTACCGATCGTGTCTGCCTGGATCTTTACGGTGTATACGCCCGGATTGAACAGCTTTCCGAGGCTGATCAGACCTGGAAAATTGATTTTGAAACCACGGTTCGAAATGAAAATTATGACGGACGGGCCAAACGGGTAACCGCTGTCAGTCGGGTGATCGATGCCGATGGCACCCTTTTGGCTGAGGCGACCGGAACCGGGCTGGTGGGAGCCAAGGAAAAATCGGTTCTGCACTATAGTGTTACGGTGAAAAATCCGAAAATCTGGGATATTGATTCCCCGAACCTCTATACCGTGGAAACCTCTCTTTCCAAAGGCAAAGAAGTGTGTGACAGTGATTCCACCCGAATCGGCTTCCGCACCGCGGTGTGTGATCCGGATAAGGGATTCTTCTTAAATGGCCGCCATGTCAAAATCAAAGGGGTCTGCGCCCATCAGGACTTCGGCCTTACCGGGCTGGCTGTTCCGGATAATATTTTGCGGTATAAAGTTTCCCTGCTCAAGGAAATGGGGGCCAATGGCTATCGCTGCAGCCATTATCCTCACCCGGCTGCTACCATGGATGCACTGGATGAACTCGGCTTTATTGTGATGGACGAAACCCGTTGGTTTGAATCCACCGAAGAGGGCCTGGCTCAATTGGAAATGGTGATCAAGCGTGACCGCAACCGGCCTTCGGTTTTCTTCTGGTCGCTGGGGAATGAAGAACCGCATCACAAAACCGATGTCGGTCGTCGGATCAATCAATCTATGTACCGCTTTGCGAGAAAACTCGATGATCAGCGGTTTTTGATGAGCGCGGTTTCCAACGATCCGCAGGATGCTACGGTATATGCCAATCAGGATGTTATCGGAATCAACTACAACCTGCGGCAATATGAAACGCTTCATCAGAAATTTCCGAATAAAGCGATCTTTTCTTCGGAATGCTGCGCCACCAGTTCTACCCGTGGTTTCTATGCGGAAATCAGCCCCGAAAGCGGCTACCTTTCCGCGAAAGATATGGATATGAATGAGTGGTTCCTCGGCCGGGAACGCACCTGGCAGTTTATCATGGAACGCGATTGGGTGATGGGTGAATATCAGTGGATCGGTTTTGAACATCGCGGAGAAACCCTTTGGCCCCGTCTTTGCTCTCAGTCCGGTGCCATCGACCTGTATTTGCAGAAAAAAGACGCTTTCTATCAGAATCTTTCCCACTGGAGCAGCGAACCGATGGTTCATATGCTGCCGCATTGGAACTGGATCGGATACGAGGGAAGAGAAATCGAAATTACCGCCTATACCAACTGTGAAGAACTGGAATTGTTCTTAAACGGAAAATCATTTGGAAGAAAGGCCATGAAGCAATGGGGCCATGGAAATTGGAATGTTCCGTTTACACCGGGTGAAATCCGGGTGGTCGGCTATCGCGGCGGAAAACCGGTGGCTGAGGACGGCCATAAAACGACCGGCGATCCGGTGGCACTGAAACTGCGGCTGGAAAATAACAACGCCAAAAAACCGGGAGATATTGCGCTGTTTACCTGTTATGCGGTGGATAAAGACGGAAACGAAGTACCGGATGCCCGGGAATTCGTTACCTTCCATACCAACGGAAGAGGCGCCGTAGTCGGAACCGGATCCGATGTCTGCGACCATGAACCGGTGGTGATTCCGACCCGGAAAATGCGGGAAGGAAAAATTTCGGTAGCCGTGAAACTCAACGGAAATGAAGGCCCGCTCACTCTGTATGCAGAGGGCGATCGGCTGCATAAAACCGTTCTTACGGTGGAAATTTAAGGAAAACGGCGCCTGCCCGAAACGTTCGGGTGGGCGCCGGCTGTTAAAGAGAGGGCGGCATCGGGGTTTAAAATCAGAACCCCGATGCCGTTTTTCGAAAGCTGCGCCATCGGAAGGAAAGGCCGGAAAAGCCGGAAGAAAAAAGGCTGAATCCCGGGAGTTCTCACACAAGAGGGGCTTGAACAACGAAGGGCTTTTTGGTATAATGGAAAAAACGCGGTTACAGAAAGGCGGCTTTGCAATGCAAATCGAATTTGCGAATCGGATGGCAGGCCTAAAGGGCTCTGCCATTCGGGAGATTTTTAAGTATGCGGCGGACCCGCAGGTGATTTCTCTGGCCGGTGGCAACCCGGATCCGGTCACCTTCCCCAATCGGGAACTTTCGCGTATCGCCCAGGAAGTTTTGGCTCACGAACCGGTTCTTGCTCTTCAATACGGCATTACCGAAGGATATACCCCTCTTCGGGAGGAAATCCGTTCCCGGCTAAAACGGGTTGAAGGGGTCGGAACACCGGAGGATGAATTGATTGTGGTTTCCGGCGGTCAGCAGGGCATTGAACTGACGGCAAAGGTACTCTTAAATGAGGGGGATGCCGTTGCAGTGGAGGAGCCGAGTTTTATCGGGGCAACCAATGCTTTTCGCTCGTACGGTGCCAAGTTGGTCGGCATTCCGGTTTTGTCAGACGGAATGGATGTGGAAAAACTGGAACAGGCACTCAAAAGCGAAAAAATCAAATTGATTTATACCATCCCGACCTTCCAGAATCCTTCCGGAACCTCTATGTCCCGGGAAAAGCGGCGTCAGGTGTATGAACTGGCCTATCGGTACGGAACATTGATTCTGGAGGATAACCCATACGGGGAACTGTATTTTTCGCCGGAAAACCGGATGACGCCGATCAAGGCCCGGGATCCGTACGGGATTGTGATTTACAGCGGCTCCTTTTCCAAAATCCTGGCTCCGGGAATGCGGCTCGGGTATCTGTGCGGCCCGAAAGAACTGATTCAAAAGGTGGTAATTGCCAAACAGATCAGCGATGTTCATACCGCTATGCCGGTACAGCTGCTGGCCTACCGGTATATGAAAGAGTTTGACCTGGACGGAGCGGTTGCCGCGATGCGGGCCCATTACGCCCATAAATGCGGAGTGATGCAGCAGGCAATCCGTGAGGAATTTCCGGCCGGAGTAGAAACTACCCAACCGGGCGGCGGCCTGTTTATTTGGTGCGATTTGAAAAACGGTACCGATACCCTGCAGCTGGCAAAAAAAGCCATCGAGAAAAAGGTTTGTTTTGTTCCGGGAAATACCTTTATGGTGGATATGGACCGGCCGTGCAGTGCGCTGCGGTTGAATTATTCCACCGTAAGTGACGAAAAAATCCGGGAAGGAATTCACCGTCTATCTGAAGTGATCTCTGAGAATCTGTGAAAGGAAGAAATGATATGTCCAACATTTGGCACGATATATCCGAAGAACGCATTCAGCCGGAAGATTTTATTTGTGTGGTGGAAATTCCAAAAGGCAGCAAGAAAAAGTATGAGCTGGACAAGGAAACCGGCTTGATTATTCTGGACCGCATTTTGTATACCTCTACCCATTATCCGGCCAATTACGGTTTTATTCCCCGTACCTACGGCGATGACAAGGATCCGCTGGATGTGCTGCTGCTGTGTTCGGAACCCCTGGAACCGCTGACGCTGGTTCGTGCCTATCCGATCGGGGTAATCAATATGATTGACAACGGGAACAATGACGAAAAAATCATTGCGATTCCCTTTAACGATCCGAACTACAATCTGTATTCTTCCATCGATCAGCTGCCCAAACACATTTTTGATGAAATGCGGCATTTCTTCTCGGTATATAAAAACCTGGAAAACAAGGAAACTGCGGTAAATGAGGTGTGCGGCAGAAAAGAAGCAGTTGAAACCGTCAGCCATGCTATTGAGAATTACCGGAAAAAATTCCTGTAATCAGACGGACCTGCCCCCCCGAAAACAGCGATTGGGGCTTGCAGGAATTCCGACGGACGGTTATAATGGTCTGTGTCGCGCAATGGGGAAAGAAATAATAGGGAGTTATTGAGGAATGAAACAAAAAGGCTTTGACAACGAAGAATATATCCGGCTTCAATCGCAGAATATCCGCGATCGTATCGCGATGTTCGGGGATAAACTGTATATGGAGTTCGGCGGAAAACTGTTTGATGATTATCATGCGTCCCGGGTACTGCCGGGCTTTGAACCGGATGCCAAGGTGAAAATGCTGTGCAAACTCAAAGATGATGCGGAAATTGTGATTGTCATCAACGCCGACGCTATTGAGAAAAACAAGCGCCGGGGAGATCTCGGAATTACCTATGATCTGGATACTCTCCGTCTGATCGACGCTTTTCGGGCCATCGGCCTTTTTGTGGGTAGCGTGGTTATTACGCGTTACACCGGACAACCCTCGGCCGAAGCCTTCGAAAACCGGTTGAAGAATTTGGGAATCCGGGTTTATCGGCATTATCCGATTGCGGATTATCCTTCCAATATTCCCTATATCGTGAGCGACGAAGGGTTTGGAAGAAACGACTACATTGAAACCTCCCGAAAGCTGATTGTCGTGACTGCACCCGGGCCGGGGAGCGGGAAAATGGCTACCTGTCTTTCGCAGCTTTATCATGAGCATAAGCGCGGCATCAAGGCCGGGTATGCCAAATACGAAACCTTCCCGATCTGGAACCTTCCGCTCAAACATCCGGTCAATGTTGCGTATGAGGCGGCTACGGCTGATCTGAATGATGTCAATATGATTGACCCCTTCCATCTGGAGGCATACGGAAAGACAGCGGTCAATTACAATCGGGATATTGAGATTTTCCCGGTTCTGTGTGCTATGCTGGAAAAAATTATGGGGCAGTCGCCCTATAAAAGCCCGACCGATATGGGGGTAAATATGGCCGGTTTTGCCATTTGTGATGACGAAGCAACCCGGCGCGCCTCCGGTCAGGAGATTATTCGGCGCTATTATGCCGCCATGTGCAATGCCCGTCAGGGATTTTCAGACGGAACCGAAGTGGCGAGAATTGAATTGCTGATGAATCAGGCCGGTGTTTCGGTTAAAGATCGGCCGGTGGTTGCGGCAGCATTGCGGAAGGCTGAAGCCACCGAAGCCCCGGCAACCGCAATGGAATTGCCGGACGGGCGGATTGTTACCGGAAAAACCTCGTCTTTGTTGGGAGCATCGTCCTCGATGTTGCTCAATGCATTGAAGGAACTTGCCGGGCTGGAGGATGCGACTCAGCTGCTTTCTCCCTCGATTATCGAACCGATCCAGAAACTCAAAACCGGGATTCTCGGCAACCATAACCCCCGGTTGCATATTGATGAAGTGCTGATTGCACTGTCCATTTGTGCGGCGGATGATCCCATTGCCCGGTTGGCACTGGATCAGCTGGAAAAGCTGAAGGGCTGCGAGGTTCATTCTTCGGTTATCTTGTCCCGGGTGGATGAACAAACCTTCCGCAAATTGGGGGTCAATCTGACCTGTGAGCCCAAATACCAAACCAAAAAACTGTACCACAATAACTGATTTATCCCCCGGAGCAAAAGGTCAACGATTTTTCGCTCCGGGGGTTTGATTTGAAAAGCATTTTTGCACAATGGTTCCGCAAGACCGCTTTGAAATTCCCTATGCTTTCGATGTTCCGTCCACAAAAAACGAGAGCGGGCGAAGTGGGGCTTTCGCGGAAAACTCTTGCAAAAACGGGCGGGATCGTTTATAATAAAATTGTATTATTCTGCCGTCTGTATGCGGCGAAACTACCGATCAAAAAATAAAGGATGAGGAATTTGTTATTTTCGTTGCTTCGCGGCAATATGAGTTTCACCTCGGCAGCTCTTTATATTCTGGCTTCGTTGGTGGTTATTTTTCTGACTCTGCCGTTCCACGAATTTGCCCACGCCTTTGTGGCGGATAAACTCGGCGACCGAACCCCTCGCTATCAGGGGCGGCTGACGCTCAATCCGATGGCCCATATCGACTATATCGGGGCTGTGTTTCTGCTTTTTCTCGGTTTCGGTTGGGCCAAGCCGGTGCAGATTGATGCCCGGGCTTTTAAAAATCCGAAACTCGGAATGTTTTTATCCGCTCTTGCCGGCCCGGTGATGAACCTGATTCTTTCGTTTATTGCCTATTTCGGGTACTATGGCTGCCTGGCCATGTTTTATCATTTTCAGCAGCCGGTGTATCAGTATGCGGCGGTATTCTTTTCGCTGTATGCCAGCATCAATGTCATGCTGGCAGTCTTTAACCTGATTCCGATTCCGCCGTTGGACGGCAGCCGGGTTTTGTATGTTTTTCTTCCCACCAAAGCCTATTTCGGTCTGATGCGTTACGAACGGTATCTTTCGATCGGCGTGATGGTACTGATTTGGCTCGGCGTATTTGATCGGCCTCTTTCCTTTTTGTGCAACGCGCTGGAAGGGTGGCTTTCTTTCCTGCCGAGAATTCTTTTGTTCGGGCTTGGATGATGGAAATTGTACTTTCGTACCGGGTTGAAGATTTTGAGGGGCCGCTGGATCTGCTGCTTCAGCTGATTGCCCGGAATAAAATGAGCATTTTTGAAATTCGCCTGAACGAACTGGTGGATCAATATCTGGAACATATCCGTCAGATGCACCTGCAGGATATGGATGTGGCCAGCGATTTTCTGCAGATGGCTTCCCGCTTAATTTATCTGAAAACCGTCAGCCTTCTTCCGAAGGAAAAGGAGGATGCTGACCGCTTAAAGGAAGAACTTACCGGGGAATTGCTGGAATACAGTGTTTGCCGGCAAATGGCCTCCCGGCTTTCGGAAATGACCGGTGGATTTGATTCTTTCTGCCGTTTGCCCCAGGAGGTTCAGCCGGATAAAACCTATGCGCTTTCTCACCCCAAAGAGGTGATTTATGAGGCCTATTTGGCGGCATCCGGTCATAAGGCGGCCAAACTGCCGGTAGAGGATGCGCCGTTCCAAAAGATTGTGGCCCGAAAAATCGTAGCGGTTTCCGGAAAAATTGTTTCGGTTCTCCGGCGTTTGTGGAAGGGCGGCAGCCGAAAGCTGACCTCTTTGTATGAAGGGGCGAAAAGCAGGTCGGAACTGGTGGCGACCTTTCTGGCGGTACTGGAACTGTGTAAAACAAATCGGGTAACGGTGGAAGGAAGCGGAGAGGACACCCGGATTACGCTGAACAGGGAGAAAAAACATGAAACTGAGTGAATATGTGCCGGCCTTTGAGGCGGTGTTGTTTGCCTGCGGGGAACCGGTTGAAATCGACCGCTTTTGCCGGGTTTTTGAACTGGAGGCGGTTGATACCATCCGAGTGATGGAGCTGCTTTCGGAAAAACTAAATCGGGAAAACATCGGTATTCGCCTGGTGCGGCTGGAAAATTTGTATCAACTCTGCACCCGGGAAAAATATGCGGATGAAATTCGGAAATTCTTTGATCTTCGCCGAAAAACGCCGCTTTCGCAGGCAGCACTGGAGGTGCTTGCGGTGGTTGCGTACAACCAGCCGGTTACCCGTTCTTTTATCGAACAGGTTCGGGGAGTGGACTGTTCCGGTACGGTGGCTACCTTAGTGGAAAAGGGATTGCTGGAAGAACGGGGGCGTTTGGAATTGCCGGGGCGCCCGCTGCTATACGGAACAACACCGGTCTTTTTGCGGTGCTTTGGAATCAGCGATCTTTCCGAATTACCCAAACCTCCGCACGATACGCCGCAGCAGCCCGGTGAACTGGCACAGCAGTTGTCCTTGGAAGAAATGGAAGAAAGGCCGAAAAGCTCTGACTTAAAAGATAAATAATGCAAGCCTGATAGTCCCCAAACAGGCGTTTTGGGGTATACTAACCGAAAAAGCAGCGTTAAGAAAGGATGTTACCAAAGTGGAAGACAATAAAATCCGGGATTTAATGGATGTTTCCATGGAAAAAATTCGTTCGTTGGTGGATGCCAATACGGTAGTCGGCACTCCGATCACCTTCGGCTCGGTGATGTTGGTTCCGGTTTGTCGGATCAATGTCGGCCTGGCTACCGGCGGGTCGGGTCTGCCGAATCAAAAGGGGCAGGATTTGTTCTGCGGCGGAAACGGAGCCGGGGTAACGGTTACACCGGTGGCTTTTATCAGCATTGTGGATAAAAGCGTTCGGGTTTTGCCGATTTCGGGGAATTCCACCGGTCTGGACCGTGCCATTGCGGCTGCTCCGGAGCTGCTGGATTCCATTAAAAAAACCTTTTCGAAGAATTCCGAAGAATAAAACCGCATAAGCACGGCAGAGGGGTCATATTCTGTTTTTAGAACAAAACAGACCGTCGGCCGCTCCGGAAATCTTTCTGTAAGCGGTCGGAACGGGGAAGGGGCGGTTTGCGTGAAACGGGTTGCCTTGATCCTTCTTTGCCTATTGCTGGTTTGTCCGTTTGGAAAAACTGCGGCGCAATCTCTTTCGGTAGGGGCCGAGGCGGCGGTGCTGATGGACGCCAATACCGGTGAAATTTTGTTTGCTCTGCGGCAAAAGCAGCGGCTGGCGATGGCTAGTACAACCAAAATCATGACGGCATTGTTGTTGTGTGAAAATGTTTCCCTGCAACAGGCGGTGAAAGTCCCGGCCGAAGCGGTGAATACCGAAGGAACCAGCCTTGGGCTCAGGGCGGGGATGTTGACCGATTATCAGAGTTTGCTGTACGGAATGTTGCTTTCTTCCGGAAATGATGCCGCTCGGGCGACGGCAATTCTGATGGATGGCAGCGAAAGCCGATTTTGCGAACGCATGAACCGACGGGCAGTGGAAATGCAGCTTTCCGATACCCATTTTCAAACTGCTTCGGGCCTGGACGCCGCGGAGCACTATACCACGGCAGCCGATTTGGCGGAATTGGCTCGTCAGGCGCTTTCCTGTGAAGAATTTGCCCGGGCCTGCCGCATGAAAACAGCCACGGTTTATCTGGACGGAAAAGCTGTCACCGTGAAAAATCATCATCGGCTCTTGACTGAATACCCCGGGTGCATCGGGGTGAAAACCGGATATACTTCCAAGGCCGGTCGCTGCCTGGTGACGGCCGCACAGCGGGGAGGGCGCCGGTTTATTGCCGTCACCCTCAACGATCGAAACGATTGGCAGGATCATACCCGGATGTTGGATTATGCCTTTTCCAAAGTACCAAAAGGAGAATATGATTATCCTGCGGAAAGCTATTCGGTATCGGTGATCGGCGGCAAAGAGGAAACGGTGGAGGCGGTCGGAACGGAATTTTCGCTGACCTGTCAAACGGCGGTTTCCATTGAACGGATTTCGGTGTTGCCGAAGTTTTTGTATGCCCCCGTATCACAGGGCGAGGTGCTTGGAAGCGTGGAATACTACAACGGGAACCGGTTGATTGCCCGGCAAAAATTGGTTGCCGAAAAAACGGTAGAGCAGCAGGAACCGCCGAATCAAACGCAAAGATGGTTCCGGGCGGTTCAGAGAATTTTACAAAAGATTTAGGGAGAACACAAATGGCAGAAAAAATTCGTTTGCAAAAACACCTGGCTGAAAGCGGAATTGCTTCCCGCCGAAAGGCGGAGGAACTGATTGAGGCTGGAAAGGTTCGGGTAAACGGCAGGGTTGCGTCGATCGGCAGCAAAGTGGATCCGGTGCGGGATAAGGTGACTGTTTCGGGGAAGCCTGTGGTCGCGGTACGGGAAAAACGCTACATCATGCTACATAA
>CAKSNI010000025.1 GCA_934476025.1 uncultured Eubacteriales bacterium
AAAGCAATTTGATTCCGTAAAGAAGGATCACGGTGCCGCAGATACGATTCAGCCAGGTGAGAATCCGGGCGTTGATTTTGCTGCCGAGCAGATGAACCGTCACGGCAAGGCCGGTAAACCAAAGCAGGCTGGCTGAAGAAAACCCGGCAATAAAATACGGGGCGCTTCCTCCCGGAAGGGACGCACGAAAGTCGCCCAGCATCAGGGTTCCGTCGATCAGGGCCTGCGGATTCGGCCAGGTGACGGCGAAAGCTGAGCCGGCTGTTTTCCAAAGGGAACGGGGTTCTGTTTTCTTTTCACCGAGGCCCGCTTTAGAACGGATGAGCCCGATGCCGATTGAAAAAACCAATGTTCCTCCCGCCCCGAGAAATTAACCCCCGCCGCCGAAAAGCTGTTAGAATATCTCCCTTTTCGGGAAAACAATCCGTAACCGGAAAAAATGGGCGCTCCCCGGACTTTTTCCAAAGTACCGGGAGCGCTCTGACAGGCCCGTGGCCGATATTCTGTTTTTGGGGTTATCGTTTTGGTTGCCATTGCACACAATGCGGGGATCCCCGCTATGAAAAGGGGCGGTCAATTCAGTGCCAGAATGGTCACGCTATATCGGCTGCCCTGAAAATTGCCCCCCTGGAACAGCATATTGCTGTAGGCCAATTTCAGAGTGATATCTTCGGTAGCCGTATAAACCGTATTGTACGAAACGGTCAGCCGGGCGCTTTGATCTTTGCGGGGCAAAATGACATAGGTTTGCGTGGCAAAAAAGATGGTGCCGGTTGTGTCATACCCGTCACTCAGCGAAACGCCGCATTTTTGATCGTCCGACTTTGCGGAAACCTCTACGGTCCCGCTGAACACCAGACTGTAGGAATGGCCGCGTTTCAGCGTGATTTCGTTGTTCGATGCATCATAGGCGATAAGATTGCCATCGTTCTTGATGTTGGTGAAGGGAAGCCCGGTTCCGGTTGCCCAATTATTCGCCGGCAATTCCCCCGACGCGCTGAAAAAGCCCGGCGTAATACCGTCTTTTCCGTTAGTACCGTCTTTTCCGTTAGTGCCGTCTTTCCCGTTGCTACCGTCTTTTCCGGCAGGACCGGGATCTCCTTTTTCTCCTTTTAGGCCATTCGTTCCGTTTTTCCCGTCTGTGCCAATCGCCTGAACGCCGGTATCGGTTTCCCCGATCCACCAGTGGCCGTTATGGCCAATAAAGGGCGTTTTTCCGTCTTTCCCGTTGATTCCGTCTTTTCCGGCTGGGCCGTTTTGCCCGTCAGTCCCTTTGAGCGCCGAAAGATCGTAAAGATTGAGCCAAACGGTTTCTCCGGCATAGCGCCATTGCAGCAGCGATTCGTTTACACGAAATTCGGGCGTTTTCCCGTCAGCGCCATCCTTTCCGGCCGGGCCCTCCAAATCGGCAAGGGCAACCAGATTTTGCCAGCTTTCCCCTGTGTATCTCCACTGTATCGCGGCTTTTTCTTTTCTGACTTCAATGGATTTTCCATTGGTTCCGTCTTTCCCGTCGGTGCCGTCTTTGCCATTGGTGCCATCTTTGCCATTGGTGCCATCTTTGCCATTGGTGCCATCTTTGCCATTGGTACCATCTTTGCCATTGGTGCCATCTTTGCCGTTGGTGCCGTCTTTTCCGTTGGTGCCGTCTTTTCCGTTGGTGCCGTCTTTTCCGTCGATGCCATCTTTTCCGTCGATGCCATCTTTTCCATCGGTACCGTCTTTCCCGTTGGTACCGTCTTTTCCGTCGGCACCATTTTCGCCGGCAGCCCCTCTCAGTTCGGTAAGGGACACCAGGTCACGCCACTGTGATTCATTGGCATACTTCCACTGAATAGCCGTTCCGTCATTCCGCACATCCGCCGTCACCGAGCCGGTTTTGACGGTATTGTGCCATACGGCGGTTAAAACAACACAAGCTGCCAATAAAATTCCGCAAAACGCCAGCAGCGTACCCATCCATCGTTTCTGTCCGTTTTTCATACGCTCTCCTTCATGCTCAATCGCAACTCCGACTGTTTTATACTGCCGCCCATGCCGGAAATAGGCGGCGGTTTTGGGTTTGGATTTATCGACCCTGATATTTTTCCGCAAACAGGGCAACGCCCTGTTTTAAAACCCGCATCTGGGAATTCAGGTAGTATTCATCCTCAAACATCGCGTAGTGAACGCAGGCGCGGACAAATACAAAGATCAACGAAGTAATGGTGGTATACGGAATGCCGATTTTCGGTTCCAACTGCTTTGCGTAGGCAGTATACCGCTCATTGACCCCCTCAAAGAACTTCTTCCCATGTTTAATATATTTCGGCAGGGTATACACCTGATACATTAAACGGTATTTTTTTCCATGCTTTTTCGCCGTCCAATAAGGCACTTCTTCGATAAAGCGTTCCACATCCTTCGGGTCGGTGGGGGCTTTTTCCATAAAATCATCCTCCACCTTGGCCATACAGTAGGCCGTTGATTCAAGAATCAAGTCGTCAAGACTGTTAAAATAGCAGTACAGATTTCCCGTTGTACAGCCGCAGGCCTGTGCCAGCGCTTTAATGCCCGTACCGGTTAAACCGTTTTCGGCATAGCATTCAAAGCATTTTTCCATGATTTCCTGTTTCCGTCCGTTGTGTTGTTCCTTCGTCGCTTTCATGGGTTCCCGTCCTTTTTACTAATCAATCATTCGCTATTATTATATCATCGTTTTTTTGGGAATTCAAGAGAATTCTTCCGGTGATTTTTCTCCATTACGCTTTTATCCGGCCGGCAAAAGCAGCATTGTGATCCGCAGCTGTTCCCTTTTGAATTTTACCAGTTTATTTGTCTGAATTCTTTGGCCGCAGCTTTTTCCGCATTTGACCGAAAAAGCGCTTGAAAGGATTCGCCAATCGTGTCATATTGAAGAAGATCTGACGGCTTTTGCCGGACTCAAATCGCAACAAAAGGAAAGGACTCAAAAATGATCGGGCTTGGAACCATCCTGAACAGTGCCGGAATTGTCTTTGGCGGCCTTGTCGGGCTTTTGGCCATTTTGGCCGCCTATCTTCCCTGGCATTTTTAGGCATCCGTTGCAGCGTCACACCAAGGGAATCCAAAAAAGCATTTTTCATTCTCTGACCGATCAAGCCGCCCTTAACGATGGGCTGCCATGGAATGACAGGAGGATCATTATGGACGACAAAAACCGTTTTGACGGAAAAGGAGAAATCTACGAAAAAGCCAGGCCAAAATACGCGGCGTCGCTGTTTGCTTATTTACGGGATTCCCTGTCGGCGATTCCCGGTTGTTCGTTTGCCGATGTCGGCTCGGGTACCGGCATTTTCACCGGGCAGCTGCTTGACTGCGGCTACCCTGCCTTTTCGTCCTCTTATTCCCTAAAGGAAAGCGACCCCCGGTATTTGGAATACTGCCGGGCGCTCAATGAGCTCTTTGACCGATTTTCGACCGACGGGAAAATTTCTCTTCCGAACGAAACCATCGCATAGATCGGAAAGGTCTGAACCGATCATCTTCCGCAAAAAAATTCCCCTTACGGCAAAACACCGAAGGGGAATTTTTTTAATTTTGCTTTCGCACAATACCGTATTCGTCGTCATAGCGAAAATACGGACAGCTTTTTCGGAACGAGGACTGCAAACTGCCCCATTCGTCCTGATCCATATCGGCAGAACAGACCCAATCCTGGGTTTCTTCCTCATAAACAAAATAGGTACAGTTTTCGCAGGGGCCTCCGGTTTCGGCCGGCATTTCTTACGCTTTGTCGATCGAACCGAACAGTTCCATTTTTTCTTTTACGGTGGCCTTGATGGCTTCTACGCCGTCAGCCAGAAGCTTTCTCGGATCATATCCTTTGCCGATGCGATCTTTACCGGCTTCGATATACTTCCGGGTAGCAGCCGCAAAAGCAAGCTGGCATTCCGTATTCACATTGACCTTTGAAACGCCGAGGGTAATGGCCTTTTTCACCATTTCATCCGGAATTCCGGAACCGCCGTGCAGAACCAGCGGCATGGTGCCGGTAAGTTCCTGAATCGCGGCCAGGGTTTCAAAAGAAAGGCCTTTCCAGTTTGCCGGATATACCCCGTGAATGTTCCCGATTCCGGCCGCCAGCATGGTAACGCCCAGATCAGCAATCATTTTGCATTCCTTCGGATCGGCTACTTCGCCGCCGCCGATTACGCCGTCTTCCTCACCGCCGATGGCTCCGACCTCCGCTTCCAGGGAAAGACCCAGTTTGTCGCAGATACCGACCAGTTCTTTGGTTTTTTCGATATTTTCTTCAATCGGATAATGGGAACCGTCAAACATGATCGAAGAAAAACCGGCTTCGATGCACTTTTTAGCGCCTTCGTAGCTGCCGTGATCCAGATGCAGAGCAACCGGAACCGTGATGTTCAATTCGTTGATCATGGCTTTCACCATTGCAGCAACCGTGGTATACCCACACATATACTTCCCGGCCCCTTCGGAAACCCCGAGGATAACCGGAGAATTCAGTTCCTGAGCAGTCAGAAGAATCGCTTTGGTCCATTCCAGGTTGTTGATATTGAACTGACCGACCGCGTATTTCCCTGCCTTTGCCTTCTGAAGCATTTCTTTTGCAGATACTAACATTGAAAATTCCTCCCTTTCGGTTTTCACTGTGATAATTTTATAACATTCCGACCTTAAAATCAAGAGGAAATTGTAAATTTTCGGCTGCGCCCGGCCCCGGCCTTTGAAAAATCCGGCGTTTTGGCTTTTCTCCGTTATAAAGAAAGGAAAATCGGTCAAAATGCCTTTTCTTTTGACTTGTTTCTTGACTTTTTAAAAAATAGAAGTATACTTGTATACATAAATTCATATATCTATGTGTGCTCACATTTACCAATTCATCAAGGAGGCCATGTATGCTCGAAACATCAAATAAAACCAACCTGTTGGAACAAAAAAGCTACAAGTATTCTTTGCAGGATATTCCCGAGCCGAATCTGTACCGGGATATATACAATTATCAAGAAGTGCCGAAGGTTGCCTTCAACCATCGCCGGGTTCCGATGGGGATGCCGCCGGAAATCTGGATTACCGACACCTCTTTGCGGGACGGTCAGCAATCGGTTGACCCCTACACCCCCGAACAGATTGTCCACCTGTATCAGCTGATGTCGAAACTGGGCGGTCCTTTCGGCATCATCCGGCAGACCGAGTTTTTTGTCTACAGTAAAAAAGACCGGGAAGCACTGGAAAAGTGCCAGGAACTGGGGCTGCGTTTTCCGGAAATCACCACCTGGATCCGGGCCAGCAAAGAAGATTTCAAACTGGTAAAGAATCTCGGAGTACGGGAAACCGGAATTTTGGTATCCTGCAGCGATTATCACATTTTTAAGAAATTGAAAATGACTCGCAAGCAGGCCATGGAACATTATCTGGAAGCCGTTTCCCTGGCTTTTGAAGCCGGTGTCATGCCGCGCTGCCATCTGGAAGATATCACCCGGGCCGATTTTTACGGATTTGTTGTTCCCTTTGTCAACGAACTGATGAAGATGTCCAAAGAGGCCGGCATTCCGGTGCGGATCCGCGCCTGTGATACCATGGGGTACGGGGTTCCCTATACCGAAGTTGCCCTGCCGAGAAGTGTACCGGGCATTATCTACGGATTGCAGCATTATTCCGATGTGCCGAGTGAAATGCTGGAATGGCACGGCCACAACGATTTCTACAAGGCGGTTTCCAACGCTTCAACCGCCTGGCTTTACGGGGCCTGTGCCGTCAACTGTTCCCTTCTCGGGATCGGCGAACGCACCGGGAACATTCCGCTGGAAGCCATGGTTATGGAGTATGCTTCCCTGCGTGGTTCTCTCGACGGGATGGATCCGACGGTTATTACCGAAATTGCCGACTATTTCCGGCACGAAATCGGCTATCAAATTCCGCCGATGACCCCCTTTGTCGGCAAGAACTTCAATGTAACCCGGGCCGGCATTCACGCTGACGGCCTGCTCAAAGACCCGGAAATCTACAATATTTTCGACACCGAGAAAATTCTCAACCGCCGGCCATCGGTTCTCTTGAGCAAAACTTCCGGTCTGGCCGGCATCGCCTACTGGATCAATGACAATTACGAGCTGACGGGAAGCGAGCAGGTTGACAAAAAAGATCCGGTTGTAATTCAGCTCAAGGAATGGATTGACACCGAATTTGAAGGCGGAAGACAAACTTCCCTTTCCACCCACGAAATTGAGGAAAAAATCGAGCAATTTTCTCACGGGCGTTTTAAAAAACTGTAAAAAGGAGGCCTGTTTTTATGACAAACCGATTACTGGATCACCGGACCGTTTCCCTTTCGGAACAGGTTTTTGACCGGTTGGAAACCGATATTCTCAGCGGCGTTTTTGCCCGGGGAGAAATCATCAACGAACTGAAACTTTCCGAACAGCTCGGGGTCAGCCGTACCCCGGTGCGGGAAGCGCTACACCGCCTTTTGCAGGAGCACCTGGTGGAAGATACCCAAAAGGGCCTGACCGTTCTGGGTATCACCAAGGAGGATGTCCGGGATATTTATCTGCTGCGGGAAAAAATTGAAGGGCTGGTCGCGGCCCGGGTGGCCGAAATTGCCACTCCGGACGAAATCCGTCAGCTGCGGGAAACCACCGATTTGCAGGAATTCTACCATCAGAAAAGCGATGCCGACCATATCCGGGAAATGGACACCAATTTTCACGAAATGATTTACCGTTTTTCGGGAAGCACCGTCTTTTTCGACACCCTCTCACCTCTGCATCGCAAAGCGCAGAAATACCGGATGGTATCGGTTTCATCCAAAGCCCATTCGGGAGAATCTCTGCAGGAACATCTGGCCATTCTGGAGGCCATTGCCGCCCACGACCCCGAAAAGGCTGCCCGGGAAATCACCCGGCACGCACACAACGCCTATCTGCGGATAACCGAAGATATATAACGAGAAAGGATTGAGCAATTATGGGATTGACCCTTGCCCAGAAAATCATCAAAGAACATCTGATCAGCGGGGATATGACCGTAGGAAGTGAAATTGCCCTGCGGATTGATCAGACGCTGACTCAGGACGCTACCGGAACCATGGCTTATTTGGAATTTGAAACCATGGGAATCGACCGGGTAAAAACCGAACGCAGCGTCGCCTACATTGATCACAACACCCTTCAATCCGGCTTTGAAAACGCCGACGACCATCGATTCATCCAGTCGGTTGCCAAAAAACACGGGATCTATTTTTCCCGTCCCGGAAACGGTATTTGCCACCAGGTTCATCTGGAGCGTTTCGGCATCCCCGGAAAAACCCTGATCGGTTCCGACAGCCATACGCCGACCGGCGGCGGAATCGGAATGCTGGCTTTCGGCGCCGGCGGTCTGGATGTTGCGGTGGCTATGGGCGGCGGCGCTTACTATATCACCATGCCGAAAATGTTCAAGGTCAATCTGACCGGAAAACTACCGGATTTTGTTACCGCCAAGGATGTCAGCCTTCGTTTACTGCAGATTCTTTCGGTAAAAGGCGGCGTGGGTGCCATCATTGAATGGGGCGGCGAAGGAATTGCTTCCCTGAGCGTTCCGCAGCGTGCCACCATCACCAACATGGGCACCGAACTGGGCGCAACCACTTCCCTGTTCCCCAGCGACGAAGTTACCCGTGCTTTTCTGCGCAAAGAGGGCAGAGAATCCGATTACCGTCCGCTTTTTTCCGATGCGGATGCCGTTTATGACCGCGTCATCGATCTGGATCTTTCCACCCTTTCTCCCATGATTGCCTGCCCGCACAGCCCGGACAATGTGGTTCCCGTTGAGAGCATCGCCGGTACCAAAGTGGATCAGGTCTGCATCGGTTCCTGCACCAACTCCTCTCTGCAGGATCTTTTGACGGTGGCTGCCCTGCTGAAAGGAAAAACCGTTTCCGATTCGGTCAGCCTTTCGGTTTCGCCGGGGTCCAAACAGGTGCTGCGGATGCTGGCCGACTGCGGTGCCCTTTCGGATATTCTCGCCAGCGGTGCCCGGGTGCTGGAATGTGCCTGCGGCCCGTGCATCGGAATGGGATTTTCGCCCAATTCCGGCGGGGTTTCCCTCCGTACCTTTAACCGCAACTTTGAAGGCCGCAGCGGAACCAAAGACGCCCGGGTCTATCTGGTTTCCCCCGAAACAGCGGTAGCGGCGGCTCTCACCGGAGTGATTACCGATCCGCGTTCTCTCGGGGAAATGCCGGAAATCCGGATGCCCGATGCCTTTTTCATCGACGACAGCGCCATCATTCCCCCTGCCGTGTCGCAAGAAGCCGTCCATCTGCCGATTCTCCGCGGGCCGAACATCAAAGAATTTCCGAAGGCTCCGCCTCAAGAAGACCGACTGAAAGCCGAATTGGTTCTCAAAGTCGGTGATAATATCACCACCGACCATATCATGCCGGCCGGTTCCAAAATTCTTCCCTATCGTTCCAATATTCCCTATCTGTCCCGGTTCTGCTTTTCGGTCTGCGACCCGGAATTCCCCGAGCGGGCCAAAGCCGCCGGTCAGAGTATTGTTGTCGGCGGAATCAACTATGGGCAGGGTTCCTCCCGGGAACACGCCGCACTGGTTCCCCTTTATCTCGGCGTTCGCTGCGTCATTACCAAGAGTTTTGCGCGAATTCACATTGCCAATCTGATTAACGCCGGTATCATGCCGCTGACCTTTGAAAACCCGGACGATTACGATCGTTTAAATCAGGGAGATCTTCTTTCCCTTTCGGATATTTATGCCGGCATGGACAGCGGCCGGATCACCCTGACCGACGAAACCACCGGAGAGGCCATTCCGCTCTGCTGTTCTTTCACCGACCGTCAGAAAGCCATTCTCAAGGCCGGAAGTCTGCTGGCTTATACCAAACAAACCAATCAGTAAAAGGAGAATTTCCGTGGAATCAATCAATCAACAAATTGAATCGGCCGTTTCCGCTTTCCGTACTTTATTGAACGAACAGCTTCAGCGCACCGAGCAAATGGAACACGAACCAAAGTCCCTTCGGCTTTGCGACAAAGAAACGCTGGTCATCGGCTTTTGCGCCGGCGACGGCATCGGGCCGATCCTCACCGAACAGGCCACCCGGGTCCTTTCGCACCTGCTCGATAAAGAACTGAAAAGCGGCCGGGTTGTTCTCAAAGAAATCGAAGGATTAACACTGGAAAACCGCCTGGCCGAGCAGGCGGCTGTTCCTCCGGCCACTTTGGCTGAAATTAAGCAGTGCGATGTTCTGCTCAAAGGGCCGACCACCACCCCAAAAGGCGGCACGCTGGAAAGCGCCAATGTTGCTTTGCGTCGGGAACTGGATCTGTATGCCAATGTCCGCCCGGTTTGTGTTCCGCAGGAGGGCATTGACTGGATGTTCTACCGGGAAAATACCGAAGGAGAATATGTTTTGGGTTCCAAGGGGGTCGAAATTCCCGGAAAACTCGCCATGGATTTCAAGGTGACCACCGACTGCGGAACCCGCCGCATTGCCCGGGCCGCTTTTGAATACGCCAAGAATAACGGAAAAACCAATGTTGCCATTGTCACCAAGGCCAATATTATGAAAAAAACCGATGGAAAGTTCACCGCCATCTGTCATGAAGTTGCCGAAGAATACCCCGGCATTACCGCGGAAGACTGGTACATCGATATCATGACGGCCAATCTGGTCAATCCGTCTATCCGCAGCCGTTTTCAGGTTTTCGTGCTGCCAAATCTATACGGGGATATCATCACCGATGAAGCCGCGCAGATTCAAGGAGGCGTCGGCACCGCCGGCAGCGCCAATATCGGCGACCGGTATGCCATGTTTGAGGCCATTCACGGTTCCGCGCCCCGCATGATTGAAGAAGGGCTGGGAGATTATGCCAATCCGGCCAGCCTGTTAAAAGCTGCCGCCATGATGCTGCGGCACATCGGGTTCAACGAAAAAGCCGAACGCCTGGAATCCGCCATGGAGGCCGGGCTGCAAAACCCGTCGGTTCCCCAGGTTACCGGGGAGGCTTCCGGCGCCACCTGCCGGGAATATGCCGACTGGCTGATGAGCGTTTTATAAACATAAAAGAGCAGAACCTCACAGTTGATCTAAATCTAAAACTCCGCTTCCGGGAATTCCGGAGGCGGAGTTCAGTCTGTCGAAAAAGTCCAGCAAAAGCTGGGCTTTTTTACGTAAATATGGTATAATAGAAACGGTGATGAAAGT
>CAKSNI010000026.1 GCA_934476025.1 uncultured Eubacteriales bacterium
GTTTCAGGCCGGCTTTCGGCCGGCCTGCCCCTTTTCCCGGCTCCTTTATTTGAATTATATTCTTGACAAAATCGGATTACAAGGGGTATAATCCCATTAGACTTGTAATATATTCACTCTTCCGGCAAGGAGGGCTTGCGATGCCGTTATCTGCTGACTTGGAACAAACCCTACGGGGAACCCGCCTTTTCCCCATCGGGTACTATCGGGTGGAACCGGGACATCCCCGGTACCAGATGCCGCTTCACTGGCACCCGGAATATGAGCTGATCCGGGTAACATCCGGCCGCTTTCTCTGCACGGTGGACGGTCGGAATTTTTCCCTATCCCCCGGGGATTGCCTTGCGGTGGGAAGCGGCAGCGTTCACGGAGGGGCTGCCGACGATTGCCGCTACGAATGCCTGGTTTTCGACCCTTCCTTCTTTTTGCCGGAATCGGTGCTGGGGCAGACCGGCGGCTGTTTTGTTGAAACCTTTTTGATTTCCGGTTCTTCGCCTTTTGCCGGGTTGGCTGACCGCCTTTTCCGGGAAGTTCATGACAAAAAAACCGGCTGTGAATGGTTCACAACCGGTTTGTTATGGCAATGGATCGGTCTTTTTTGCCGGTCAGCCGCCCCACAGGCCGAAGGAGCGCCGCCCGCGCAAAAGCAGAATGTTGCCTCTTTGAAACAGGTACTTTCCTTTATCCGCAATCACTACCGGGAACGGCTTTCTCTTTCGGATCTGGCTGAGCAGGCCGGATTGTCGCCCCGGTATTTCTGCCGGGTATTCCGCGCCCTCACCGGAAAAACTCCGGTGGCCTACCTCAATTATTATCGGTTGGAGCAGGCCTCCCGTCAACTGCTGGAAAGCCGGGCCAGCATCACCGAAGTGGCCTATTCCTGCGGTTTTTCCGATTTAAGCTATTTTTCCAACTGTTTCAAAAAGGAATTCGGCGTTTCTGCCGGTCAATGGCGGAATCATACCGAATCCGCCAGCCGGGAGAACAAATCCTCAAACAACGGATCCCGCCAGATTTTATAGACGTATGCCATCAAAGGGGCATCGTTTCGGGCCCGGTACTGCCCGTCCCGGATTTGGGGAGTGGGCACCAATCGGCTGAGCATAAATTCTTCGTTTCGGTTAAAGAGCCATGCCACCGCCGTAACATCCCAAATCACCCGGCTCCACGGCTTGCCTTTGGCGTAGGATTCCGCCGTTTCCGCCGTATGGCTGACCAGGTAATCGCACAGCCGGTTCCGCCCGCTCAGAAATTCTTTTAACTGAGCCCCGGATACCAGAAATTCGCTGACCACCCCGAAACAGGGAAGCTGAACCAGCGGAACCCCGCTTTCAAAAAGAACCTGCGCCGCTAACGGGTCGCCCATCAGGTTGAATTCCCGGGCATCGTGGTAATGGGCCGCGTGACCGCCCAGCCAGATCACCACGGTGTTTTCCCGTACACAGGGGTCCATCAGCAGGGCCGACGCAATGTTGGTGGCCGCACCGATGACCACGACATACAGCGGATTTTCGGGGGAATGTTCGGCCGCCTTTTGGCAAAGATCCCGGGCAGCCGGGCTGAGAACCGGTTCGGTTTGGGAAGTCAAAAACCGTTCGGAACCGGGATAGGTCACCTTCCGGTACTCCGGCTTTCCGCAGAGATCAACGATATGACCGATTTCCTCGTAGCTGCGGAGCATTCCTTCCCCCGCATCCTTTACCCTGTTGTTGTTGTACGGCGCGGCGTAAAGGGCGGCTATACGGCATTCCCGGTGGCTCAAAAGATAGGCTATGGCATATTGATCATCGATTTCGTTATAGGCATCGGTGTCCAGCACCACATCGAAGTCCCGCAGGGGCGGACACAGATTTTTTCTTCTTTGTTCTTCAGTCACAAGACATCGCTCCTTTTTCCTGTTTTCGGAAGGCCAATGGTTTTTCGCCGTACCGTTCTTCAAAGCAACGACGAAAATAGGTTTCATTTTGATAGCCGACCGATTCGATCACCTGCCCGATCGGCAAATCGGTATTTTTCAGCAATTCCGCCGCCTGCTCCAGACGGATTTCCCGTAAAAATTCGGAAAATCCCCGGCCGACGGTTCTTTTGATTTTGTGGGCTGCCCCCGAACGGGAGGCGTGGATCGACTCGGCAAATCCGCACAGGCTGGCCCGGGCAGGGTCGCTCCGGCAGTAACTCCGCAGTTCATCCAAAAATTCTTCGGTATCCCGGTTCCCGTTCAACGGTTTTAAAAGAGGAAGCCGTTCTTCCACTTCGGCAGCGGTGGGAATGGAAGAAGCCGCCCCCTTTTTTTCGGTGGAAATCGCTGCGGCGGCACAGGCGGTTTTCAAACAATCTTCCCGGGATTTTCCCTGACAAATTCCGGCAATCAGCGTTCCGATAAAGGTATCCCCCGCCGCCGTGGTATCCACACTTTCCACCGCGAAAGTCGGCTGGAAAAGAGCCGTCTGCCCGAAAAGCCAATACGCGCCCCGTTTGCCGCAGGTAAGTACCAACTCAACCCCGGGGTATTTTTCGGCAAAAACCTCCGCGATTTTGGCCGGGCGCTGTTCTCCGGTCAGGACCTCTCCCTCGGTTTCATTGACAATCAGACATTCGCATTTGGCCGGGTCGGCCTGCCGGGACATATCGGAAAAGGGAGCCGGATTGTAAAAAATCCGCATTCCTTTTTCGGCGGCCGCTTCGGCAATTTCGGGAATGGCGGAAATTTCATTCTGCAGCAGCAAGACATCCCCTTTTTCAAAGTGAGCCAATACCTTTTCGGCCATTTCCCCGGTAATTTGCTCATTGGCCCCCGCATACAAAACAATGCTGTTTTCACCGTCCGGCTGCACCTGAATCAGCGCGTACCCGGTTGCCTCCTCCACCGTAGCCAGAAAAGGAATTTCCACCCTGTTTTCCCGCAGCAGGCTCCGCAGGGGTTCCCCGTCCTTTCCGACACAACCGGCATGATACACCTTCGCCCCGGCCCGGGCCAAAGCGATGGACTGATTCAGCCCCTTACCGCCCGGGAAAACGCTCCGACTCAGCGCATGAATGGTTTCTCCGGCACGGACAAAATGCGCCACTTCATGCACGAAATCCAGATTACAGGAACCAAAATTGAGAATTTTCATTGCATTCCCTCCTCTGCCTTTATTATAGCCCTCCCCCGGGCAAAAGAAAAGCACATAAAGTCTATAAAAACAGACCTTATGTGCCATTTTTACTTCAATTTTGCCAATTTCGCCGGATTTCCGATGGCAATCATCTGCATATTTTCCTCCAGAATTTCGTCCGGATTGACCGGGGCCGTAATTTTTCCGTTCTTGCGGAAGGCCATCACATTCACGCTGTAGCGCCCCCGCAGGTCCAGCTGCTTGAGGTTTTTCCCGATCCATTCCTTTTTGACATCCAGTTCCAGCACCGACAGATCGTCCGATAAGGTGAAAATGTCCACAAACCCGGAGGTCAGCAGGTTTTTAGCCAGGCGAATGCCCGATTCCTGCTCCGGGAAAACCACCAGATCCGCTCCGACCCGGCTGAGAATTTTCTGATGGGTTTCGCTGGCGCATTTGGCAATCACAAACGGAACCCTCAGTTCTTTGCAGAGTGTAACCCCCAGCACACTGGCCTCCAGATTGCTGGCCATGGCAATGATCACCACATCGGCCTGAGCAATGCCCAATTCCGTCAGCACCTGCCGATCGGTGATGTCCGCGCATTTGCAAACCGGCAGTTTGGCGGCGGCATCCTGCACAATTCCTTCATCGCGGTCAACCGCCATCACATCCATGCCGTCTTTAATCAGTTCTTCGGCCACGGCCATCCCGTACCGGCCAAGCCCCAAAACCGCGTATGTTTTTTTCTGCATCCGTCATTTCTCCCATTCACAGGACGGCCTCTTTGCTTCCGCCCGTTTTTCTTTGTTTTTCTTTTTATTTGATGAATCCCAGCCGGTAAAACGCTATCCGATGCTGACCTCCTCCACCGGGTCCCGCACGGCGTTGGGACGGTCTTTCCGGTTGCCGAAAGCCAGCGCCAACGAAATGGGCCCCACCCGACCGAAATACATGGTAAATATCAGAATGATCTTTCCGATGGCCGGCAGCGTTGCGGTCAGATTCCGGGAAAGCCCGACCGTGGCGTTCGCGCTGACCGTTTCAAACAGCACATCCAACGCCGGCGCCGAGGTGGTTGCCGCCAACGCAACCGTGGAGCAAAACAGAACCGTAAAAGAAGTAGCCAGCACGGCGACAGCCTTGGCAACCGACTGCCGGGAAATGGAACGCCCGAACAGGGCGGTCCGGTTTTTCCCCCGGATCATGGAAAGGGCAACATAGGTCAGCACCGCCAGCGTAACCGTTTTGATTCCCCCGGCCGTCCCGACGGGTGACCCCCCGATAAACATCAAAAGCAGGGAAACAAAAGCCGACGCATTGGTCAGATTTTCCTGCGGCATTCCGGCAAATCCGGCGGTTCGGGTGGTTACCGATTGAAAAAAAGCCAGTTCGATTTTTCGCGGCAGTGATTGACCGCCCAGCGTCAGCGGATTCCGGGCTTCGAAAAGAAAAATCAACGCCGTTCCGCCCAGCAGCAAAATTGCCGTTGTAAGCAGCACAATCTTGCTGTGCAGCGTAAGGCTTCGGAAAAGACGACCGCCTTTTTCGCGCCGGGTGCGAATCACCCGGATCCCGTCCCACCAGACAATGTACCCAAGTCCGCCGAGAATGATCAAAAGTGCCGTGGTGATCATGAGAAGCGGCCGATCGGCATAACCGCACAGGCTGGTTTCCCCAATGATATCCATTCCGGCATTACAAAAGGCCGAAATGCTGTGAAACACAGAGATCCAGACACCCCTCGCCCCAAATTCCGGCACAAATACCGGCAGATTCAGCAGCGCGCCGGCTGCTTCCACAATCAGCGTACCGGCCAGCACCTTTTTCACAAACGCCGCAATTCCGGAAAGTGTATTCAAATTGAAGGCATCCTGAATGAGCAACCGGCCGGAAAGGCCGATTTTTCGGTTGATCAGCAGCATGGCTGCCGTCAGAACGGTAATCACGCCCAATCCGCCAATCTGAATCAACCCCAAAATGACCGCCTGGCCGAATACACTCCAGGCCGTTGCCGTCGGAACCGTAACCAGCCCGGTTACGCAGGTAGCCGTGGTGGCGGTAAAAAGGGCATCCACATAAGCCACCGGCACCCGGGTGGCCGAGCTGACCGGCAGCGAAAGCAGAAGGCTGCCGATGAAAATCACTGCCAGGAAACTGAGCAAAATGATCTGGGTCGTCGAAAGAGAAAACCGCCTGCGCTTTGTCATATCCACCCTCCGCAAATTAAAAACAATATCTGCTTCTTATCATATCACATTTCAGGGAAAAGGCAAGCGGTTTCCCGTTTTTTGTTTCTCGGCAAAGCTATACAATCAACATACACCATCTTTTGCGCCTCGAAAAATCACTCAATCCGAGGCACATCCATACCAATCCGGCGCAGAATACCGTTTGGCTGAAGGTCCGCATTTTCGATGAAAAAGGAAAAATGCCGGGGATTGCAAAAAAACGCAAGGAACGCCTGCAATCCCGCATCTTTATTCTGCTATGCGTGATGGCGGCGCTCGTTCCGTCTTTGCTCGTATGGGCGGGGGTGTCCCTGACCCTCCCGGTTGTGCCGCCTGCGGCAGGCCGCTCGGTGCGCGCTATGGAAATTGCGGCGGCAAGGTCAGCTCAAAAGACCGCTTCTGCCCCCGTTGCGGCAGCAAAATTCCCTAATTTTCCGTGCCTTTTGGTCGATTTTCGAGCTTGAAGGACGATGAAGCCGATCTTTCGGTCGGCACACTCTATCCCGGAACGAAATCCGCTCCGGAATTTTTCTTTTTGGGGGAGGGTTTTTGAAAAAGCCTATTGTCACCAATCGGTTCCTATGCTATACTGAAAACCGGAAGTCCCATGACGGCTTCTGATCCGACAACACGAAAGGATGGTGGCCGTGAAAAAGAAAATCTGGATTCCGATTTCCCTTCTTTTGGCGGCGGTTCTGGCCTTTTTGCTGATTCGCGGGGTTTCCATTCAGTCGGTAGATGAATACTATCAAAGTCATCCGCAGGAAATTCCGGCGCAAGGTGAAACCGTTACCCTGAGCATCCGCTGCGACACCATTTTCGATAATTACGATCTTTTGGACCCTACCCTGCGTTCAAAGGAATACCTTCCGTCAGACGGCGTGATTCTGCCCGAAACCCGATTCGTTTTGGAAGAAGGGGACACCGTTTTTTCGGTACTGAGCCGGGCCGTCCGCCAGGAAAAAATTCAAATGGAATATACCGGCATCGATTCTTCCCCTACCGGAACGGTTTATATTCAGGGCATTCATTATTTATATGAATTTTCCTGCGGGCCGCTTTCCGGCTGGATGTACCGGGTCAACGGAGAATTTCCGAATCAGGGCTGTTCCGATTACCCGGTGCAAAACGGCGATCGGATTGAATGGGTTTACACCTGTGACCTCGGCCACGATGTCGGAAATGACTTTGAAGAACCGTAAAGGAGAACTCTTTTGATGCATACCCTTGATTCTCTCCACCCCGCCACGGCGTTTTTCTATTTTTTCTCTGTGCTGCTGTTTTCGGTTTTTTCCCCTCATCCGGTGTTCGGCGCGCTGGCTCTGCTGGGGGGAATTTCTTTTTGCGCCGCCCTGCCCGGTTTTCGACCCACAACCCGGGAAATTCTTACCGACCTGCTTCTTTTTGCGGCGGTAGCCCTCACCAATCCGCTCTTTGTTCACAATGGGGTCACTCCCCTCTTTTTTCTCAACGGAAACGCCGTGACCAAAGAAGCGGTTCTGAGCGGGCTGCACCTGGCGATTTTGTTACTTTCGGCTGTTTTCTGGTTCCGTATTCTCAGCAAGATCATGACGGCGGAAAAATGGCTGTTCCTCTTTGGGAAGCTCTCCCCGAAAATTGCCCTGCTGCTTTCCTGCTCTCTGCGTTTTGTTCCGCTGCTGCGGCAAAAAGCCCGGGAAATCCGTACCGCCCAAATGACAATGGGGTTTTCCGACGGCACCCGTTTGCGGGAACGGCTCTCGGCCTCGCTGCGGGTATATTCGGCTCTGATCACCTGGTCGCTGGAAAATGCCGTTGACACCGGTATTTCCAGGAAGGCCCGCGGATACGGGCTGAAAGGGCGCACCGCCTTTTCGTTCTTTTCATTCTCGCCGACGGATTTTTGGCTGCTGCTTTTTTTGTCCGTCAGCGACCTTCTGTTTCTGATTGCCGCCGCCTGCGGCCGTCTGCGTTTTTCTTTCTATCCGAAAATTCTATCCGGTCAAAAGGATTTTCTGTTTTTTGCCGCCGTAATCGGTTTTGGCATTCTGGTATTTTGGCCGATTCTCACCGAAGGAAAGGAGAAAATTCAGTGGCACTTTTACAGGTCGAAAATCTGACCTTTACCTACCCCGAATCCAACCGGGCAGCCCTATATAACCTTTCCTTTTCTTTGAATGAAGGGGAATTTGTGGTTTTATGCGGCACTTCCGGCTGCGGAAAATCCACCCTGCTTTCCCTTTTACAACGGGAACTCGCCCCCCATGGGGAACAAAGCGGGCGCATTCTTTATAACGGTCAGCCGCAGGCCGAACTAAGCGGCACGGAATCCGCCAAAATCGGGCTGGTCCGTCAGCGTCCCGAAACCCAGATTGTTACCGACAAGGTGTGGCATGAACTGGCTTTCGGGCCGGAAAGTCTGGGATGGCCCCAACAAACCATCCGCCGCCGGGTGGCCGAAACCGCCTCTTATTTCGGACTGGAATCCGTTTTTCGCAAAAATACCGCCGAACTTTCCGGCGGTCAGAAGCAGCTGTTAAACCTGGCCGCCGTTTCGGTTATGCAGCCGAATCTCATGCTTTTGGATGAGCCGACCGCTCAGCTGGATCCGATTTCTTCTCTTGACTTTCTGCAGGTCCTTTCCCGTTTGAACCGGGAACTCGGATTGACGGTACTGGCAGCGGAACACCGATTGGAGGAGGTTTTGCCGCTGGCCGACCGGGTTCTTTTCTTAGACGACGGAAAAATTGTGTGGGACGGCCCGGCCCGGCAGTTTGCCGATTGTTTTACCCAAATGCCCCATCACCCGATGGCCTGTGCCTTGCCGGCCGCTGCCCGAATTTTTCGCGGGCTTTCGGAAAACGGTCCCTGTCCTCTGACCGTTCGGGAAGGGCGTCGTTTTTTCCAAAATCACTACCGCAATACGATTCGCAGTCTGCCGGAGGAGCCAGAAAAAAGAACCGGGGAAACACTTCTTTCGGCAAACGGAGTTTTTTTTCGCTATGAAAAAGATTCCCCCGACATTTTGCACAACCTTTCCCTGAGCGTTTTTTCGGGGGAACATCTCTGTCTTCTCGGCGGAAACGGTGCCGGGAAATCCACCCTGATCGGCCTGCTGTCGGGGAGTCAAAAACCCCTTCGCGGTACGGTTCTGTATCAAGGGAAAAAGCTGCTTTCTCTTTCGGGGGAAGAACGATATCATCAAAACATTGCCGTTTTGCCGCAGGACCCACAGTGCGTTTTCACCGGAAAAACCGTTCGGGAAGACTTAATGCAAGCGGCCGATTCGGTTGCTTTGAACCGGCCGGAAGCAAAAGCGGCGGTTTTGAGCGCCGGTGAACAGTTTGACCTTTCCCTTCTGCAGGAACGCCACCCCTTCGATTTGAGCGGCGGCGAACAGCAGCGGGCCGCTTTGGCAAAACTGATCTTATTAAAACCGAAACTGTTGTTTTTAGACGAACCGACCAAGGGGATTGACGCATTCGGCAAACAAAAACTCCGTCAGATTCTCAAAATGCTGCAGCAGGCCGGCATCACCCTGGTTACCGTCACCCACGATCCGGAATTCGCCGCCGAAACCGCCGACCGCTGTGCCTTTTTGTTTGACGGGCAAATTCTTTCCGCCGATTCCCCCAAACGGTTTTTTGATACCAATGTGTATTATACCACCCCCGCCAGCCGGATCACCAAGGGTTTTTGGGACGAAGTCGTGCTTTGCGAAGATGCCGTGCGTCTTTTCACCCTGAACAGAAAGAAGGAGGACGGTGCCGAATGAAGCATTCCGTTACCCGGTGGATATCTGTTCTGATCCTGCTGCTGGCGATTCCGGCCGTTGTTCTCATCGGGGCCGTTTTATTCCCCCAGCGGTATTCCGCCTTTGTTTCCCTGATCGTGACGCTGTTGGTTTTTATTCCGATTTTTGCCTCTTTTGAAAAACGAAGCACTTCGGCCGGGGAATTGGCCGTGCTGGCCGGAATGATTGCGCTTTCCACGGTTGGCCGGTTCGTTTTTGCCTTTCTGCCGGGCTTCAAACCGGTTACGGCCCTCACGATCCTTTCCGCCATGTATCTGGGGAAAAACGCCGGTTTTGCCGTCGGCGCCATGACAGCGGTTCTGTCCAACTTCTATTTCGGGCAGGGCCCGTGGACTCCCTTTCAGATGCTTGCCTGGGGACTGATCGGATATCTTGCCGGTTTGCTGGCCGTTCCTCTGCGAAAAAACCGTGTTGCCCTCGGCTTTTTCGGTGCGGCGGCCGGAGTCCTTTTTTCATTGCTTATGGATATCTGGACGGTTCTGTGGGCCGACGGGACTTTTTTGTTTTCCCGGTATCTGGCAGCGGTGACAGCCGCTCTGCCGGTCACGCTGGAATATGCCCTATCCAACCTGCTGTTTTTATGGATTCTGGCCGTCCCTGTGGGGGAAAAACTGCGCCGCGTTACCCGAAAATACGGATTGTTCTCATCCGAATCGTCCAAAAAGGAGGATCTCTCATGATTTTTTCCTACGGAGAAGCCGAAACTTCTTACCTGTGCCGAAAAGACCCGGCATTGGCCCGGGTCATCCGCCGAATCGGTCCGATTGAACGGGAGGTTGACCCGGACCCGGTTTCCTCGGTTTTTCATCATATCATCGGTCAGCAAATTTCCACCAAAGCACAGCAAACCGTTTGGAACCGTATGCAGGCCGACTTGCAGACCGTTACCC
>CAKSNI010000027.1 GCA_934476025.1 uncultured Eubacteriales bacterium
TCGGCACAGATTTCCGTCAATCTGACTTCGGCCTCCAATACGGTACAGGCTGCGGTTGACAAAGCCAATCAGCTGATTGACGATGTTATTGCCGGCCAGTAAATTTGCCTTTCTCGCTCCTTTTTGGTCCCACCGGGCTTTCGGGCTCGGTGGGCAAGCGTGATACACGCCCGCCCGTTTTTCGGGTGGGCGTTTTTTTGGGTATGACGATCCAACCGAACGGATGATTTTTGTGTCTGCGGAAATAAATTTTCTTTGTTCTTCCTTCGTCAAAACCTTCGTTTTGCCCTTCCTCTGACAAAAATGTGTCAATACTACCGGCAAAAAACATGAGCCCCGACACTCAGTACAATCGGACGGGAACGAATCCAGGTGTTGGTGGCGGTCACCGGGTTGTAGTAATAAATTGCCCCGCCTGTCGGGTCCCATCCGTTCATGGCATCCCGGGCCGCGGCGTAAGCCGAATCGGCAACCGGCTCATAGAACTGCCCGTCGCTCAGGCAGGAAAAGGCACCGTTTTGATAAACCACCCCCGCCAGTGAATCGGGAAAGGACGGATGTTTGACCCGGTTAAGCACTACAGCCCCGACAGCCACCTGGCCGAGATAGCTTTCTCCCCGTGCTTCGGCCGAAATCAGGCGTGCCAGCAGGGAAAGATCGCCGTTGGCCGATTCGCTGCCTGCGGGGGAAATCCCCATGGCTGCCAGGGTTTTCTCTCCGGCAATTCCGTCGGCTGCCAGCCCGTGTTCACGCTGAAAGGCCATAACGGCGTTTTTGGTTTTGGTTCCGTAAATGCCGTCTGCCGCCCCAGGGTCATACCCGTTGCGCTGCAGAAATTCCTGTATGGCGGTTACCTCGCTGCCCCGGGAGCCGATCCGGGATAGCCCGGCTGTCCGGGTGGGGGTTAAAATCAGAATCAAAATCAGGCAAACAAGACAACCGAATTTCTTTTTCATGAGGTTCCTTCTTCCTTTTTTGAAGAGGATGCCCCGGGGCGTGAAAAATATCCGGGAAAACTCCGAAAAGTTTGTCGGTTTCACCACTTGCAATTTAGGCAGGATCGGTTATACTGTTTATCTGTACGAAGAAAGAAAGGAAGGAATGAAATTGAAATATACGGTATTGCTGGATCTGGCTCTGATTTTGTTTTCAGCCAAGATGCTCGGAATGCTTGCCCGAAGAATCGGTATTCCGCAGGTGGTGGGCGAAATTATATCGGGGCTGATCATCGGTCCGAATCTGTTGGGGATTGTTCAACCGAACGATGTCATTACTTATATTGCCGAAATCGGCGTGATTATGCTGATGTTTGTCGCCGGGCTGGAAACCGATTTAAAGGAAATCAAAAAAAGCGGTGTAACCGCTTTGCTGGTAGCCTGTATGGGGGTGCTGCTGCCTTTGATCGGCGGTTTTTGCCTGTACGGCTGCCTGTACGGCTTTGCCCCCATCGGCAGCGAACATTTTACTACGGCCCTGTTCATCGGGACCATCATTACCGCTACTTCGGTGGGCATTACGGTAGAGGTCCTGCGGGAAATCGGTAAGCTGTCCACCCCGGTCGGCACGGTGATTTTAAGTGCCGCTATTATCGACGATGTGATCGGAATTGTGCTGCTTTCGGTGGTCAGTGGGTTTTCCGGTTCCGGGGCCAATCCGCTCTCGGTGCTGGTGCGTACGGTATTGTTTTTCGCTTTCAGCATTGTGGTGGGGCTGCTCATCAACCGGCTGTTCAAATGGCTGGATAAAATTTCACCGCACCGCCGCCGCATTCCGATTTTCAGTCTGGCATTTTGCTTTTTGATGTCATATATCGCGGAAGAATGGTTCGGCATTGCCGATATTACCGGGGCATTTATTGCCGGGGTCATTTTCTGCAATATCAAGGATGCGGAATATATTGCCCGTCGGGTGGATATCAATTCCTATATGATTTTTTCACCGGTCTTTTTCGCCGGCATCGGAATTCGCAACCGCCTTTCTATGGACAAAGAGCTGATTCTGTTTTCGATTCTGTTTGTGGCGGTGGCAATGCTGATGAAAATCCTCGGCTGCGGCATCGTGGCCCGGCTGCGGCATTTTAACGCGAGGGATTCCCTTCGTGTCGGGGTGGGAATGATGGCCCGCGGTGAGGTGGCGCTGATTGTCGCTCAAAAAGGGGTCAGCGCCGGAGTGCTGGATCCGAAATTCTTTACGGCTGTGATTCTGCTGATTATGGTTTCCTCCATTGTTACCCCGATTCTGCTCCGTCTGCTTTATCGGCCGAAAAAAGAAAAGCCGACTGCCGAAACACCGGCAGCGGCCGAATAACCCTGAAAACGGGAAGGCGGCTGGGGGAGCTCTTACAAAACCCCGGCCGCCTTTTTGCGATTTTTAAAAATTTCCGTCTTTTCCGTAGGAATTCAGAAAATCGTTCCATTCGTCGTCGCTGAAATCTTTTGCCCCCGGATGGCTTTTATAAAGTTCCCGAACGGTTTTCTCATAAGCACAGCGGACGGCTTTGCGGTCTTTGGCCTGCCAGGCAAACAAAATGCCCGAAATTACCAGGCAAATCACTGCCCAGGGCAAATGCCGCCAATAGAAATTCCGCTGGACCCCGCGGGAAAAATCCGCCCCCTTCATCAACAGAAAAAAGCGAACCAGTGCGGTGACCTGGGAAAGAACGGTACAAACAAAAGCAAGGCAATTCTTTTTTTTATACAGAAAAACAACAGCTCCGATCAAAAATACCAGCGCCCCCGTTAAAAGCAGGGCGGTTTTCGCGAATTGAGAGAGCAATTGCGCGCTTTCGGCGGCTTCATTATAATAAAAATAGGTGCCGAGAAGATAGGTGGCGGTCATAAAAAAAGAAACGGCGGCACTCACGGTATAAAGAATCCGGAGAACGCGGGAAGCCTTTTGCCGGTCACGGTCGGGGCAGATTCCCCGTTTGAGCATCCGCTGTTTTGTGATGGCTACTATGTTCTGATTCATTTTTTTCAAAGTTATCACCGCCTTTATTTTACCATTGATCCGGCCGTTTGACAAGACTTTTTTCGACCGGAACGGAAAGGATTCTTATGGCTGTTTTGAATGTGGTTCTCGTAGAACCGGAAATCCCCCAGAATACGGGCAATATTGCCCGCACCTGCGCCGCCACCGGCGCCCGGCTTCATCTGGTTCGCCCGCTCGGTTTTGCCTTGGACGATAAAAAACTGAAACGGGCCGGCCTGGATTATTGGCATTATCTGGATATTACTTATTATGACGGGCTTGCGGATTTTCTTTCCAAAAATCCGCAAGCAACCTTCTTTTGTTTTACCACCAAAGGGCGTCGGGCCCATTCCGATGTTTCCTACCCGGATAACAGTTTTCTGCTTTTCGGCAAGGAAACCGCCGGGCTGCCGGAGGAATTTCTGCTGGCTCACCCGGAAAGCTGCGTGCGGATTCCGATGAAGGGCGGACTGCGAAGCCTGAATCTTTCCAACAGCGTGGCCATCGGGGTGTATGAGGTACTTCGGCAATGGGGGTACCCTTCTCTGGAAAATTTCGGACAGTTGCACAATTACCGCTGGGAAGACTGCCCGTAAGTTTTCAGAAACTTTTCGTTGCAAATTTGTGAAAATGTGGTACAATAAATTTGTTAAGGAAAATATGCTTTGAAAGGATGTTTCTTTTATGAATCTTCTGAACAAGAAAACCGTAGATGACATCAACGCCGCCGGGAAAAGAGTTCTGGTTCGCTGTGACTTCAATGTGCCGCTGAAAAACGGCGTAATCACCGACGAAAACCGGATCAATGCCGCGCTGCCCACCATCAAGAAATTGATCAATGACGGGGCCAAGGTCATTCTTTGCTCCCACCTCGGCAAGCCGAAAGGCGAACCCAAGCCGGAACTTTCTCTGGCTCCGGTAGCCAAGTGCCTTTCCGAAAAACTCGGAAAAGAAGTGGTTTTTGCCGCGGATGACTGCGTAGTCGGCGAAAATGCCAAAGCAGCGGTTGCCGCCATGAAAGACGGCGATGTGGTTCTGCTGCAGAACACCCGTTATCGGGCTGAAGAAACCAAGAACGGCGAAGCGTTCTCGAAAGAACTCGGAAGCCTGGCGGATATCTTTGTCAACGATGCCTTCGGTACCGCTCACCGCGCGCACTGCTCCACCGTCGGTGTGGTTTCCTATGTGAAGGAAGCGGTTGCCGGCTATCTGATCGGCAAAGAACTGAAATATCTCGGCGATGCCGTGGAAAATCCGGTTCGTCCGTTTGTTACCATCCTCGGCGGTGCCAAGGTGGCCGACAAACTCAATGTCATTGAAAACCTGCTGAATAAAGCCGATACCCTGATTATCGGCGGCGGAATGTCCTATACCTTCCTGGCAGCCAAAGGCTACTCGGTCGGCACCTCGCTGATCGACGAAACCAAGATCGGCTACTGCGGTGATATGCTGAAAAAGGCTGAAGAAAAGGGCGTTAAGATCCTGCTTCCGGTAGACTGCACCATTACGAAAGACTTCCCGGATCCGATCGATGCCAAGGTGGAATCGAAGGTTGTGGATGCCGATAAGATCCCGGCGGATATGATGAGCCTGGATATCGGACCGAAAACCATCGAACTTTTTGCCGGTGAAGTGAAAAACGCCAAAACGGTTGTTTGGAACGGGCCGATGGGCGTGTTCGAAAACCCGATTTTCGCGGCCGGTACCATCGGGGTTGCCAAAGCGATGGCCGAAACCGACGGCACCACCATCATCGGCGGCGGCGATTCGGCAGCAGCGGTCAACACCTTGGGCTTCGGCGATAAAATGACCCACATTTCCACCGGCGGCGGGGCTTCGCTGGAATTCCTGGAAGGCAAAGAACTCCCGGGCATTGCGGCACTCAACGATAAATAATCAGGGAAGAAGAAACGATTATGGATAAAACAAAAAGAGCCGCAATCATTGCGGGAAACTGGAAAATGAATCAGACACCGAAGCAGACCACGGCTTTGATTGAAGAAATGAAGCCGCTGGTTGCCGGTGCCGGCTGCAAAGTGGTTCTCTGTGTGCCGTTTGTGGATTTGGATGCGGCGCTGAAAGCCAGCGAAGGCAGCAACATCGAAATCGGTGCGGAGAACTGCCACTTTGAAGAAAAAGGTGCTTTTACCGGAGAGGTTTCCCCGGTTATGCTGCAGGAGATGGGCGTTCGCTATGTGATCATCGGTCACAGCGAAAGACGCCAATATTTCGGCGAAACCGACGAAACCGTCAACCTTCGCCTGAAAGCGGCTCTGAGCCATGGGCTGAAGGTCATCCTTTGCGTGGGTGAAATGCTGCAGCAGCGTGAACAGGGCGTTACGGCCGAACTGGTTGCCATGCAGACCAAGATTGCTCTGGGCGGCGTCAGCGCGGAAGAAATGAAAAATGTTATCATTGCGTATGAACCGGTTTGGGCCATCGGAACCGGCAAAACCGCAACGGCGGATCAGGCGCAGGAGGTTTGTGCCATCATCCGCGGAGTGGTGGAAGAACTGTACGGAAAAGAAACGGCCGAGGCTACAACCGTTCAGTACGGCGGCTCCATGAATGCCGGCAATGCCGCGGAACTGCTTTCCAAAAAGGATGTAGACGGCGGTTTGATCGGCGGTGCTTCTCTGAAAGCCAATGATTTTTCCATCATTGTAAAAGCGGCCGGAAATTGAGTTTTGCAGGGGCTGTACCGAAGAGGCACGGTCCCTGTTTTATCAAAAATCGAAAGGAAATACACCATGAAAAAAACCGTAGTTTTGACCATTATGGACGGCTTCGGCTACAATCCCGAAACCAAAGGAAATGCGATTTATGCCGCCAATACTCCGCGGCTGGATCGGATTATGAAGGAATGCCCCCATACCCTGATCGGGGCTTCCGGAATGGATGTCGGCCTGCCGGACGGACAGATGGGCAACAGCGAAGTTGGCCATACCAATATCGGGGCCGGCCGGATTGTTTATCAGGAACTGACCCGGATTACCAAATCCATTGCCGACGGGGACTTTTTCGAAAATCCGGCTTTGTGCGATGCCATGGATTCCTGCAAAAAGAAAGGTTCGGCGCTGCACCTGATGGGGCTGCTTTCTCCGGGTGGGGTTCACAGCCATATTGACCATTTGTATGCCCTTTTGGAAATGGCCAAGCGCAAAGGGCTGACCGAAGTATACATTCACGCCCTCCTGGACGGGCGGGATGTTCCGCCGGCCAGCGCTGCCGAAATTCTGGAGCAGGCGCAGCAAAAACTCAGCGAAATCGGGGCTGGCAAAATCGCGACCGTGATGGGCCGTTTTTACGGAATGGACCGTGACAACCGCTGGAACCGGGTGGAAAAAGCCTACAATGCCCTGGTGCTGGGCGAGGGCGTTCATGCTGCGGATGCCGTAAAGGCGGTTCGGGCCTCCTATGAAGTGGTGGACGAGGACGGCAAACATCTGACCGACGAATTTGTTCTGCCCACGGTGATTGACGGCACCCGCCGCATTGCCGACGGCGACAGCGTGATCTTCTTTAACTTCCGGCCGGACCGTGCCCGGGAAATCACCCGCACCTTTGTGGATCCGGATTTTACCGGGTTTGAACGCAAAGGCGGCATGAAAAAGGTGAAGTATGTCTGCTTTACGCAGTATGATGCTTCCATGCCGAATGTGGAAATTGCTTTCCGTCCGCAGGAACTGAAAAATACGCTGGGCGAATTTTTGGCCAATCATCATATGACCCAGCTCCGGATTGCCGAAACCGAAAAATACGCGCATGTAACCTTCTTTTTCAACGGCGGCCGCGAGGTCAAGTTCGATGGAGAAGATCGGATCCTGGTGGCTTCTCCGAAGGTGGCTACCTATGATCTGAAACCGGAAATGAGCGCTTATGAGGTATGCGACAAGGTGTGCGAAGCCATTGAAAGCGGAAAATACGATGTGGTGATTTTAAACTTTGCCAACTGCGATATGGTGGGGCACACCGGTGTATTTGAAGCCGCGGTGAAAGCGGTGGAAACGGTAGATACCTGCGTCGGCCGGGTGGAAGATTCCGTTCTGAAAATGGGCGGAGTAATGCTGCTGACCGCCGATCACGGCAACGCCGACCGCATGATCGATACCGATGGTGCCCCCTTTACGGCCCACACCACCAATCCGGTTCCGTTGGCGGTCATCGGAAAGGATTGCCGACTGAAAGAAGGCGGGCGCCTCTGCGACCTTTCTCCGACCATCATTCATTTGCTGGGGCTGGAACAGCCGGCCGAAATGACTGGGGTCAACCTGATTGAAGAATAAGTTTTTTAGTCTGCCCGCTCAGCCCGCAACTTTCGTTGCGGGCTTCCTTTTGCGGAAATCTGCCTTTCCCTTTTTTCGGGGGTCGGAAAATCCCTATGGATTTCAGAAAGACAGCAGGGAGTTGAAAATCGGTGAAGCCTGAAAAATGTTTCCAAAAAGTTTAAGGGACGGGGCTTGACTCAATCGAAAAAACGGGTACAATAAAGAAAAAAGGAGGAATTTTTATGCGAAAAGATTTCGGGGCAAAGCCGTACTGTTATCCGCAGCCGGTTTTGATGATTGCTACCTATGATGAAAAAGGGATTCCGGATGTCATGAATGCCGCCTGGGGCGGAATCAGCGAAGAAAACGAAATTTCCGCCTGTATCAGTGCCGGGCATAAAACGACCCTGAACCTTTTGAAAAATAAGGCTTTTACCGTGAGTATGGCTACCGTGAAAACCGTGGCGGCCTGCGACTATGTCGGGCTGGTTTCGGCCAATAAAGATCCGAACAAGTTTGAAAAGGCCGGGTTCCATGTTGAAAAATCCCGGTTTGTCAACGCTCCGCTGATTGCCGAACTGCCGGTGGCGCTGGAATGCCGGCTGAAAAGTTATGACGAGAAAACCTGCCGCCTTGTCGGCGAAATCGTGAATGTCAGCGTGGATGAGTCGGTATTGGACGCTGCCGGGAAGGTGGACCCGGCCAAAGTTCAGCCCATTACCTTTGATCCCTTTAACAACACCTATCTGACGATCGGAGGAAAGGCGGCGGATGCCTTTTCGGCCGGAAAAATTCTGATGAAAAACGGAAAGGAAGAAAATGGATGAGAAACTTTGTATATCATACTCCGACGGCTTTGCATTTCGGAAAGGGCGTGCTGGCGGATTTGCCCAAGGTACTGAAACCCTACGGAAAACGGATTCTGATGACCTACGGCGGCGGAAGCATCCGGAAGATCGGGCTGTATGACGAGGTAAAACGGCTGCTTTCGGATTTTGAAATTGTCGAACTTTCCGGTATTCAGCCGAACCCGAAATACGAAAGCGTGGTTGCCGGGGCCGAATTGTGCAAACAACACGGGGTCGATATGATTCTGGCAGTCGGGGGCGGCAGCGTGCTGGATTGTTCCAAGGCCATCAGCGCCGCGGCGCTGTATGACGGCGAACCGTGGGATTTGATTACCTATCGCGCCAAAGCCGAAAAGGCTCTGCCTCTTTTCGATATTCTGACTTTGGCGGCTACCGGCTCGGAATACGATGCCGGCTGTGTGATTTCCCGCACCCAAACCAACGACAAATTAGCCTATATGGATGAACTCCTTTATCCGGTGGCCTCCTTCCTGGACCCGACCTACACCTTTTCTGTTTCCAAAAAACAAACCGCTGCCGGGGCAGCCGATGCCATTAACCATGTAATCGAACAATATTTTTGTGAGGTTCACTCTACCTTGACCGACGGAATGTGTGAAGCGGTGATCCGCAGCCTGATTGAAAACGCTCACAAAGCGCTCAGCAATCCGAATGACGAAGCGGCCCGCGGGGAATTTATGGTAGACTGTTCGCTTGCCTGCAACGGGATTCTTTCGGTTGGAAACAGCCCCTCCGAATGGCCCTGCCACGGAATGGAACACGCCCTGAGCGCCTACTATGATATTACCCACGGTGAAGGGCTGGCTATTCTGACTCCGCATTGGATGCGGCACATCCTGAACGGGAAAACCCGGGAGCGTTTTGTTCGTTTCGGGACCCATATTTTCGGGTTGAATCCCTCCGGAAATCCGGATGAAATTGCCGAGCAGACCATTCGCAAAACGGCCGAACTGTTTGAATCCTTCGGAATGCCGATGCATTTGAAAGAGGTTGGTATTGATGAATCGCGGCTGGAGGAAATGGCCCGTCATGTTGCCGATACCGAAGGGTTGGAGGAAGCCTGGGTGCCGCTCAAACAGGAAGACATTCTGAAAATTTATCAGGCCTCTCTTTGATGAGAGGACAACTTTTTAAATCAGAAAGTCCGGCAGGGCCGGGGAAACCGGGAGGTTTCTCCGGCCCTGCCCGATTGGTTACAAAAAAATCCGTTTTTTGGCAAAAATATCCTATGTCCGGGCAGAATCGGGAAAAGGAAAACGCCTGCTTGATTTTGGATTCCTCGTTTTGCGGATACTACTTGAAAATGTTTGAAAAAAATGGTATAGTAAGAGTAGCGGTTTTTAACACTGGAAAAAACATTCCGGAAAATGAACTGGAAAATATTTGGATTAAATTCTCTAAAGTTGACAAAGCAAGAACAAGAGCCTACGGTGGAAACGGTATTGGACTTTCTATTGTTAAGGCAATAATGGACAGACATAATAAAGAATGTGGTGTTGTAAATAAAGAAAATGGAGTGGAATTTTGGTTCCAGTTAGACTGCAATAATTCAGAGGAGAGACTTGATTAATGATAGCAATTATTGATTATGATGCAGGAAACATTAAGAGTGTTGAAAAGGCATTTCAGTTTTTAGATCAGGATACTATTTTATCAAGAGACAGAGATGAAATACTTTCAGCAGACAAGGTTGTATTACCGGGAGTTGGTTCTTTTGGTGATGCAATGAACAAATTAAAAGAATACAATTTAGTGAACACAATATATGATGTTGTGGATAAGAAGATTCCTTTTTTGGGAATATGCCTTGTACTTCAGTTATTGTTTGAAAGTAGTGAGGAGACACCGGGAGTGGCA
>CAKSNI010000028.1 GCA_934476025.1 uncultured Eubacteriales bacterium
TCAAATTCTTTCCGGCATTGATTGCAAAAATACAATTTTACCACTCCTTGGCCTGATTTCTCTTGACAATTACGGAATTCTGTAATAAAATGCTCATGACAGGAAAAATTACTGAATCTCGTAATCGATAAGCCTATTATAGGGGGCATTTTTGCAAATGTCAACCACAAAATTACGAAATTGCGTAATTTTGTCACAACAAACAAACAGGAGTGGAGTTCCATGGAAGAGATTTATCAACGCATTGAAGAACTGTGTCGGGAAAAGTCGATTACCGTCACCGAAATGTGCCGAAAATGTCAGATCCCGCGGGCGACCCTTTCGGATTTCAAGAACGGCCGGGTGAAATCGCTGTCGGCCAGCGTGCTGGCGAAAATCGCGGCCTTCTTTGAAGTGAGCGTCGATCACCTGCTCGGAAAAGAAGAAACCCGGGCGGTTTCGGAAAACGATTTGAAGGTGGCTCTTTTCGGCGGCGGAGAAGGCGTGACCGAAGCTATGTGGAATGAAGTGAAAAACTATGCCAGATACATCCAACAACGGGAAAATGGAGCTGAGTAAGCTCTATGAGATTGCCCGGGAAAACGATATAACGGTAGACGGATTTCCGATGCCGACGGTCAAGTCGGCCGCCATTCGGCAGGGAGAAAAATGTTATGTGGCCATTGATCCGTCGGTGTTGTGCCGGGAAAGCGAAGAACGGGTCTGCCTGGCACACGAAATCGGGCACTGTGAAACGGCGGCTTTTTACAATGCTTATTCCGGGCTGGATAACCGGCAAAAACATGAACAAAAAGCCCGTCGGTGGGCCATTACCCGTCTGGTGCCGCTGGGGCAGCTCAAAGAAGCCATCAAACAGGGTACCACCGACCTGCCGGCCCTGGCCGAACGATTCGGAGTAACGCAGGAGTTCATGCGGGATGCCATCACCTTTTATACGGCCGGGTAGAAATTGTCTGATCGGATAGAAAAAATAGCGGATCGATGATTTTTTTCTTCAATCAGGCGTGATAGGATAAGGAGGAAAGGGCAGCAAATGCGTCTTTTTGATCAGAACAAAGGAGGAAAGGGTAGCAAATGCGTCTTTTTGATCAGAACATCTGGGGCAATTTTTCCGCGAAACATACGGTGGGAAACCGGATGGAAATGGTTCGGGAGTTAATCGAAGGGCAACAACCGGAAATCATCTGCTTTCAGGAGTGCAATCCTTCCACCGTTCGGGCGGGGGAAACGGGCATTGTCCGAATGCTTTCGGGGGAATATCGGGAAGTCTGTCCGCAAAAAGCCGGGGTGAATTTTACCCCGATCCTTTTGAGAACCGGCGAATTTGATTCGCTGGAAGAAGGCTATTTTCCTTTTTCCGGGCCCAATGACTTAAATTCCAAATCCGTGACCTATGCGGTTTTGCGTCAGCGGAAAACCGGCCGGCGCTTTGCCGTGGCTTCGGTTCATTTCTGGTGGCAGACCGGCCCGCGGTCAGATGCGGCCCGGGAGCAAAATGCCGGGGAACTTGCCGAACTGGCCGGCCGTCTGCAGCGGGAATACGGGGTTTCACTGTTGGTTTGCGGCGATTTCAACAGCGGTTTCGGCACGGCTCCTCAGGGGCCGGCCGGCATCGGAAAGATGAAGGAATTGGGCTTTTCGGACACACGGCTTTTGGCCCGGGAAAGCACCGATACCCCGACCTGCCGGGAGGCGTATCCGCAGCGTCTGGCCGGGGATCGCTATGCCGGAGGAACCGCGCCTTCCTATACTTTGGATTACGGTTTTGTTTTCGGAAAATCCCTTCAGATAAATCGATTTTCGGTTTTAACCGACCAGGCAGCGCTGGACTGCTCGGATCATTGCCCGTTGGTTCTGGACTTTGAAGTATTGTAAGGAAAAAGGAGAGTTTTTATGAAAAAGATTTCTGTCGTTCTCATCGGCGCGGGCAACCGCGGAATGACCTATACCGATATCATGGCCCGGTTCCCCGAACAGTACGAAGTGGTGGCCGTCGCCGAACCGATCGAAAGTCGCCGCAATCATGTCAAACAACGGCACCATCTTCCGGAAGACCGCTGCTTTACCGATTACCGGGACCTGTTGCGATTGGGAAAGATTGCCGAGCTGGCCATCATCTCCACCATGGACCGGCAGCATTTTGAACCGGCCATGGAGGCCATTCGCCTGAAATACGATCTGCTGCTGGAAAAACCGATTGCTCCCACCGAGGAAGAATGCCTGGCCATTACCCGGGCCGCCGAGGAAAACGGGGTGAAGGTGGTTGTCTGTACCGTGCTGCGGTATACCCCGCTCTTTATGACCCTGAAACGCCTGATTGACAGCGGCGAAGTCGGGCGGGTTCTTTCCATCAATCATGAAGAATGCGTTGGAAATATTCATCAGACCCACAGCTTTGTCCGCGGAAACTGGGGTAACGAGGAACGCAGTTCCTTTATGCTGCTTCAGAAATCCTGCCACGATATTGATCTGCTGCAATGGCTGATCGGCAAAAAATGCCTCAGCGTTTCTTCGTACGGGGCGCTTTCGTATTTCACGCCGGAAAACAAACCGGCAGGGGCCGCCGAATACTGTATTGACGGCTGTCCGTATCTGGACACCTGCCCCTACAGCGCCGTGAAACTGTATCTGAATGATCAAAAGAACAACTGGTTCCGTACAACCTGCACCCGGAAAGAGGGGCCGACCGACGAGGATGTAAAGGAAGCCATTTCCACCACCCAGTACGGAAAATGCGTATTTTCCTGTGATAACGATGTGGTGGATCACCAGGTGGTCAATCTTCTGTTTGAGGATGATATAACGGTCTGCTTTACCATGAATGCCTTCAGCAAAGCCGGGCGGTATATCCATATTATGGGGACCGCCGGAGAAATCCGCGCGGCCCTGGCCGGCGACCGGCCGATCGAGTGCTGTCATTATCTGACGGGGGAGGAAACGCAGATTCCGATTTCCGGCATGGACGGAATCGCCGGCGGTCACGGCGGCGGAGATGAAGGCATTGTCCGTACCCTGTACGAGTATTTGACCGGCGGGGATACCGGGCCCTGCATTCCGACCATCCGGGAATCCTGTTATAATCATCAGCTGGTTTTCGCGGCGGAACGATCCCGCCTGACCGGTGAAACCGTCCGCATTTCGAACGAAACCTGAAACCCGGGCTTGAATCCGGCAGATTTTCCCGGCACGGGCTTGACAAAACCGGGGCCGGCGCATATAATAAAAGCAGAAATGCGAAGAACGGAAGAAGTACCCGAAAAACCGCCCGAAAGAGAGTTTTCCCCATCGGCTGAAAAGGAAAACCGGAGCGGCCCGGCGAAATGCATCCGGGAGCATCCGCGGGGAAATGCAGTATCCGCCGGGCGAAGCCGCCGCGTTAAGGCGAAGAAAAGCAACAAGCAGAGTGGAACCGCGATGATCGCCTCTGATGCCCTTTTGGGCGTCGGAGGCTTTTTTAATGGGAGGAAAACCGATGTTTGATCGAATCAAAGAGGATATCGCCGCCGTCAAGGAGCGCGACCCGGCTGCCCGGAGCAGCCTGGAAATTTTCCTTTTGTATCCGGGGGTCAAAGCCATCCGGATGTACCGCCGTGCGCACCGCCATTTTTTAAAAGGGCATTTTTTCCGGGCCCGGTGGATTTCTCAGCGATGTGCCCGCAAAACCGGGATTGAAATACACCCCGGGGCTACCATCGGCCGCCGGCTGGTGATTGACCACGGCACCGGAATTGTCATCGGCGAAACCACCGAAATCGGGGACGATTGCCTGATTTACCAGGGGGTAACGCTGGGCGGAACCGGGAAGGATACCGGGAAACGCCACCCCACCCTCGGCAATCATGTCATGGTTTCGGCCGGGGCCAAGGTTCTCGGGCCGATTACCATCGGCGACAACTGCCGGGTGGCGGCCGGCGCCGTGGTATTAAAGGATGTTCCGCCCGGTTGTACCGTGGTGGGTGTGCCGGCCCACATTGCCCGGAAAGACGGGGAAAAGGTGGCGGCACTGGATCAGATTCATATTCCCGATCCGGTGGCGGCAGAATTTGCCCGGCTGGAAAAACGCATTTCCAAACTGGAATCCGAAACGGTTGAAAATCCGATGGAATAAAGGAAAGGACGATTCAAACAATGAAAATTTTCAACACCCTGACCCGTCAAAAACAGGAATTTGTTCCCATTACCCCCGGGAAGGTCGGCATTTATGCCTGCGGCCCCACGGTCTACAATTATATTCATATCGGCAACGCCCGCCCGCTGTGCGTGTTTGATGTGCTGCGCCGGTATCTGACCTATCGGGGATACGATGTCACCTATGTTCAGAACTTCACCGATATCGATGACAAGCTCATCCGCAAAGCCAATGAGGAAGGCATCACCGTCAAAGAGGTGGCCGAACGGTACATTGCGGAATTTTATACCGATGCCAAGGGGCTGAATGTTCTGCCGGCCACGGTGCATCCACGGGCCACCGAAAATATAGACGAAATTCTGCGGATGATTTCGGTTCTGATGGAAAAGGGCTACGCCTATGAATCGGGCGGAGATGTCTATTACCGGGCCAAAAAATTTGCACAGTACGGGAAACTTTCCCATCAGCCGCTGGAAGATTTGGAATCGGGCGCAAGGATTGCTGTCGGCGAAGTCAAAGAGGACCCGATGGATTTCTGCCTGTGGAAAGGGGCCAAACCGGGCGAACCCTTCTGGGATTCTCCTTTTGGAAAAGGGCGTCCGGGCTGGCATATCGAATGCTCGGCCATGTCGGGCAAATATCTCGGCAAAACCATTGATATTCACTGCGGAGGTCAGGATCTGATTTTCCCCCATCACGAAAACGAAATTGCCCAGAGCGAAGCCGCCAACGGGGTGGAATTTGCCCATTACTGGATGCACAACGGCTTTATCAATGTGGATAACCATAAAATGAGCAAATCCCTGCACAATTTCTTCACCGTTCGGGAGGTGGCCGACCGTTTCGGCTATGAACCGATCCGGTATTTCCTGGTTTCTTCGCAGTACCGCAGCCCCATCAATTATTCCGTGGAAATCATTGAACAGGCCAAGTCGGCACTGGAACGGCTGTATACCTGCCGGGATCGGCTGGATTTTGCCGCGAAAAATGCCCCGGCCGGCGGAACGGCTCCGCAGTTCACCGAAACGGCCCGGGAAAACTTTATCGCCGCCATGGACGACGATCTGAATACCGCCGATGCCATGGGGGTCGTCTTTACTTTGGTAAAGGAAATCAATTTGGCAATCGATGCCGGGGCCAAAGCGGAAGAACTCCGGGCCATGGCTGAAACCCTGGATGAACTGACCGGCGTGCTGGGGCTTTTGTATAACCGCAAAACCGAAACCCTGGACAGCGAAATCGAAGCCCTGATTGAACAGCGCACCGCAGCCAGAAAACAGAAGGACTTTGCCACGGCCGATGCCATTCGGGATCAGCTTAAGGAAATGGGCATTGTTCTGGAAGATACGCCGCAGGGGGTTAAATGGACCCGCGCTTAAGGGAAGCCGGGGTAAAAAAGGAACCGCTGGACGGGAAGGATTTTTGGATTTTTGTCAGCCGGCGGCATACCTTTTCCACCGATTCGGTACTGCTGGCGGATTTTGCCGCCCCCAAACCCCGGGAAAAATATCTTGATCTGTGCAGCGGCTGCGGCATTGTGCCGTTTTTGCTGCTGCGGGACGGCCTTCAGCAGGCCGTCGGGGTAGAAATCGAGGAAGAGGCGGTGCTGCTGGCCCGGCAGAGTGCCGAAACGCTGCATCTTGACGATCGGGCGACCTTTTTGTGCAGCGACCTTTCGGATCTTTCCGGCAAGGTGGAATTCGGTCGGTTTACGCTGATTACCTGCAATCCGCCCTACCAGCCGGTCGGCCGCGGATTGGCCAGCCGGGAATCCTCCGATCGGGCCGCGCGCCACGAAACCCGATGTGATTTGTCCGGAATTTTCCGGCAGGTTTTCCGGCTGCTGAATACCTCCGGTCGGTTTTGTCTTTGCATTCGCCCCGATCGGCTGAGTGAAACCCTTTGCCGGCTTCATGAAGCCGGGCTGGAACCGAAACGGCTCCGCCTGTGCAGCCACCGCCGGGGAAAGGAACCCTTTTTGGCTTTGATTGAAGCCCGGAAATGCGGCGGCACGGGAATGCGGATCGCCGATACCCTTTATCTGAATGAAAACGGGGACGACAGCGAAGAATACCACCGGATTTATAAACATTTTTTTGATGGCGGGTCGCTGTTACATTTGAGTAAAACCACACAAGCCGAAAAGTAGCATAAAGAAAAGGAATCCCCGGCTTTCTCCGGAAACGCGGCAGGAAATACCGCCGTATTCGCCGGGCATGACCGGTTCTCCGGCATAATTGGCCGCGTGGTAATTCCGGTCGTACGGCTTTTCCCCGTGGGCAAAAGGATCGAATTTTTCGTGCAGCGAACGGTTGTCATGGGTATAATCGTGCAGGCAATATACATCGGTTTGAACATGGGTGCCGCCGGAGCCCAATCGGCCCGGGTGCAGGATGCCCTCGGCCGACCGGCCGGGGCAACCGTCGATTCTAAAAACCGGATTTCCTTTGAAGGCGTCGCCGGGCAGACCTACCGGTTGACCGGGTTTTTAGAAGAAATCCGTCTTTCGGCGGGGGAAGGCCTGACCGGACAGGTGGAAAAAGAGGGGGGGACCCTTTGCCGGCAAAGCATCCCGGGGCTTTGCTATCGGGTTGAACGGGCGTATGAAAACGAAACGCGGGATACCTTTCTGGCAACGGTGAAGGACGGAACTTTTTCGGAACAGGCCGATTTGTCACAACATACCGCCCTGTACCGCGTTACCCCGCAAAATCCGCTTTGCCCCGAAGCCGTGGGGGAAAGCGCCTGTTTTGCGGCAGCCTGGCTGAGCGAACCGGAAAAAGACCGGTATGCCCATCGGTTGCGGCAAAACAATCGGTACCCCCCAAAACCCGAAAGGTTCCAAAGCGGCGAATGCCGAAAAAAGGGCTGCCCGATCCCGAAAAACAGAATAGCGCCCCCTTGACAAACGGGGGCGGGAGAGTATAATAAGAAACAGGTGTAGCGCAACACCTGTTTCTTTATTTGCAAAGGAGGAAAGGAAATGCCCAGGCAAATGTTGTTTACCCGCCGGGAGGTGGAAAAAGCGGCGCTGGAGCTTACCCGGGAAAAGGGGATCGGGGCGCTGTCGGCCCGTTCGCTCGGGCAGCGGCTGGGTTCCTCTTCCAAACCGATTTTCAGTCTTTATGAAAATATGGAGGAGGTTCGTGCGGCGGTCATTCGGGCGGCCAACGAGGAGTATCAGCGTTTTTTGGCGGAGGATATGCAGGCCGGGCGGTATCCTCCTTATAAAGCCAGCGGGATGGCCTATATCCGTTTTGCCCGGGAGGAGCGGGAACTGTTTCGGCTGCTTTTTATGCGGGATCGAAGCGGCGAAAGCCACGAACAAAACGACGAAGAAATCGAACCGCTGCTTGACTTGATTTGTCGGAATCTGGGGGTGGACCGAAAAACGGCCCGGAAACTGCATCTGGAAATGTGGATTTTTGTCCACGGGATTGCCTCCATGATCGCGACGGCCTATTTGGAATGGGACGAGCCAACGGTCAGCGAGGCGGTCAGCGATGTCTACCACGGGCTGATCGGTCGGCTGTGTGCCGGAAAGGAAAAAAACCATGCCTGAAACCGATGCCATTGTTATAAGAAATCTGACCAAACGCTTCGGGGGAAAAACGGCGGTGGACGGAGTAAATCTTTCGGTAAAAAAAGGGGAACTGTTTGCGTTGCTCGGGGTAAACGGGGCCGGAAAAACCACCCTGATCCGAATGCTTTGTTCTCTGCTGCGGCCCAGCGGCGGCGATGCGCTGCTGTTGGGAAAAAGCATCACCAAAAGCCCGGGAGAGGTGCGGAAAATCATCGGGGTATCCCCGCAGGAAACGGCGGTGGCCCCCAATCTGAATGTCAGGGAAAATCTGGAGCTGATGGGCGGCGTTCACGGAATCGGCCGCCGGGAATCGCTGCTAAGAATGCAGGATATGGTGGAACGGCTTTCGCTGCAATCGGTGCTGAATCAAAGAGCCGGAACCCTTTCGGGGGGCTGGCAGCGGCGGCTGAGCATTGCGATGTCACTGATTTCCCGGCCGGAAATTCTGTTTTTGGATGAACCGACTCTGGGGCTGGATGTTCTGGCCCGGAGCGAATTGTGGGAGGTGGTTCGCAGTCTGAAAGGATCGGTGACGGTGGTACTGACGACCCATTATATGGAGGAAGCCGAACAGCTGTCCGACCGTATCGGCATCATGCGAAACGGCCGGCTGCTTTGTGTGGGAACGGCCGCCGAATGCATGGAGCGCGCCGGGAGCGATCGGTTTGAAGAGGCTTTTGTGAAAATCGTGAAGGGGGAAACGCTATGAAAATGCTGACTTTCGGCCGCCGCAATGTCCGGGAAATTCTGCGGGATCCGCTGAGTCTGATTTTCGGCATCGGGTTTCCGTTGGTGCTGATTCTGTTGCTCTCGGCCATACAGGCCAATATTCCGGTGGCGCTGTTTGAAATCCAGACCCTTACTCCGGGAATTACGGTGTTCGGACTTTCGTTTGTAACCCTTTTTTCGGCACAGCTGGTAGCCAAAGACCGCGAAACCTCCTTTTTACAGCGCCTGTTTACCACGCCGATGACGGCGGCGGACTTTATCGCCGGGTACACCCTGCCGATTTTGCCGATTGCTCTGCTGCAGGCGGCGGTTTGTTACGGGGCTGCCTTTTGTCTGGGGCTGCCGGTCACCTGGTCGGTAGGGGCTTCGCTGGGCATGATTCTGCCGGTTTCGGTGATCTTCATCGCCATGGGGCTGCTGTTCGGCAGCCTGCTGGGGGTCAAACAGGTCGGCGGGTTGTGCGGAGCGCTGCTCACCAATCTGACCGCCTGGCTGTCGGGGGTGTGGTTTGATTTGAATCTCGTCGGCGGATTTTTGAAAACGCTGGCGCAGCTGCTGCCCTTTTGGCACGCCGTGGAACTGGAAAAAGCGGTGCTTTGCGGAAACACTTCCGGAATGGCACCTCATCTGTTCGTTGTGCTCGGGTATGCCGCGGTTTTGTACGCGGCGGCCGTGACAGCCTTTTTGCTGCGGATGCGGCGCTGAAATTCGGGCGCAAAAAAAATTCAAAAAATCTCTTGACAAATCAAAAAACGGCGTATATAATGCATATAAAGCAAAACCGATGCGTAAGAGGAGTAACTCGAACGAAACCTCTAAGAGAGTCGTGGGTGGTGGAATCACGGCAGGTGGGAGCCGGGCGAATGGGCTTACAAGGGTGAACCGAAGAAAAAGTAGGGGAAACGGGGGCCGCCCGTTACAGCGGATATCGCATTCTTATGTGCGTGAGTGCACCGTACCGGTGAATTTGGGTGGTACCGCGGATTTATTGATTCGTCCCGAACTGCGAAGGCAGTTCGGGCTTTTTTTATGGCATTCAAAAAGGGAGGAATGTGTGAATGCAGTTGTTACCGATCCCCGGGCGTCGATGGCGAAGCGAAAAAGCGTTTCCCGGCCAACCCGTTTTTCCGTCAATGATTCGATAAGTGAAAAGGAGATTGTTCAAAATGAAAAAACTGATTGCTCTTGTATTATCTTTGGTATGTGTATTCGCCTTCGCCGGTTGTTCCGAAGGAGGAAAAGAAACCGGCTCCAAACTGAAAATCGGCATTATTCAATATATGAGCCACCCGTCGCTGGATAACTGCTATCAGGGCGTGAAGGAAGCGCTGGATGCTTCCGGGCTGGATTACGAGTCCAACCTGCAGGTCGGCTCCAGTGCTTCGGCCGACGCCGATTGCGCCACCTTCGCCAAGAATATGGTGG
>CAKSNI010000029.1 GCA_934476025.1 uncultured Eubacteriales bacterium
GCTGCTCGGGTGGTTTATTATCTCCGCCGAACCGGCCGTCGCCGTTCTTGAAAAACAGATTGAAGATGTCAGCGCCGGGGCCATTCCCGGCCGGGTGATTCGCCTCAGCCTTTCGGTGGCGGTGGCGCTTTCCATGGCGCTTTCCATGCTGCGGATTTTAACCGGCATCCCGATTCTGTGGTTTTTGATCCCCGGGTATGCCATCGCCCTGATTCTTTCCTTTTTTGTGCCGGATATTTTCACGGCCATCGCCTTCGACTCGGGCGGTGTGGCCTCCGGCCCGATGACGGCCACCTTTATGCTGCAGTTTTTCATCGGCGTCTGCTCTGCCGTCGGCGGAAATGTGCTGCAGGATGCCTTCGGCGCGGTGGCCATGGTGGCAATGATGCCCTTGATTTCCATTCAGACCGTCGGGTTCCTCTGCCGCAAAAAAGCAGCCCGTCCGGCCCCGGCTCCGGCTTACGGAGACCGGGAAATTGTAGAACTGTGGGAGGATGCCGCATGAATTTTTTAATCAGCGTTTGTCAGCCGGATGCCAAATCCACCCTTCTTTCGATCGCCGGCGAGGCCGGCGCCGCCATGCCGACCGTCCTTTACGGGCGCGGTACCGCCGTTCGCAGCATGTTGGATCTGCTGGGCATTGAAGAAAACGAGCGACGGGTTCTGTTTTGCCTTTGTTCCAAAGAACAAACCGAACAAATGATCCGTCAAATGAAAGAAAAATTGTTTCTCGGGGTTCCGGGTCACGGCATTGCCGTCGCCCTCCCCGTCAAAAGCATCGCAGGAGGAAAAACCGTGGAATATCTTACGAACAATCGTCCGGAAACCGTTCCCTACACCCCGAAATGGAACCCGGACTATGAACTGATTGTCGCCATTGCCAACAAGGGCTGCACCGATACGGTGATGAACGCCGCCCGGAAAGCCGGTGCCCGGGGAGGCACGGTTCTGCACGGCAAAGGCACCCTCTCCGAAGAACAGCGAAAATTCTTCCGGGTAGGCCTGGCCGACGAAAAAGAGGTTCTCTTGATTGTTTCCTCCGCCGCACAAAAGGCGGAAATCATGCGCCGGATTTTATGCGATGCCGGCCCCGACAGCGCCGCCGGAACGGTCGCTTTTTCCCTGCCGATCGGCAGCGTTTCGGGCTTCGGTTTCCCTGATTAAGGCCGTCCTCCGCTATTTCGGGTTTCCCAATCGGCTCAATCCGTCGCTGCAAAGCAGCATCTCAGCCCCTTTTTTGGGGGGCAGAAACCAACGGGTTCCCCCCCGGGCAGACAGAAGCAGACAGAAAAAGAAATTTTTGAACCGTACAGACGGTAAAATTCCCGCCGACTCTTTGAGTTGACGGGTTTTCTTTTTGTGTTCTGCGAAAAGGCTTTTTCTCTCCCTTTGTCAAAACCTTGCATTCCCGTCCCCTCCCTCGTCAGAGGAAAGGGTTTCTACAAAAAATTTTCCACGCGGCAGTCCTTCTCTTTTTCTGCCATGGTGATCGATTGTTGGGTTTTGATAGGAAAAAACGCCCCCGGATGCAGGAATGCATCCGGGGGCGTTTGGTTTCTTTCCGGGGTTCGGCCCCGGAGAATTTTGAATTTTTCTTTTCGCAGTCACCGGGCTTTTGGAAAAAGCCCGGGAGAAATTACCCTACCCGACCGGACAGCCGACGGTAAAGCAAAACCAGATCAACCGCATCGACCCGGCCATCGCCGTTGACATCGGCCTGATCGTTAAGTAGTACCGGATATCCGGCCAGATACTTCTTCAGCCGGGCCAGGTCAGCCGAATCGGCCGAACCGTCCCCGTTGGCATCTCCGCCGGGGCTGATGGCGACCGCCTCCATGCCGGCATACACCGTAAGATCGGCATTCAGCGTCGTTGCCTGGAACAGGTTCACGCATTCGGGGTCGGTATACCATCCGACGAAGGTAAACCCGATTTTTTCCGGATTTTCCGGCAGAACCAGCGTTTCGCCGGGCAGAGCGTACACGATATGCAGCCGATAACCGTAGGCCGTCGCGTCCAGTGTCAGCCGATAGGGCTGCGCCGAACAGGCTTTCAGGGAAACATCATCGATATACACCCTTCCCGCGGAAGCCCCTTCCACCGACAGACAAACCCAGTTTTCTGCCGAATTCTGCGGGATTTCGAGGTACAGTTCGGCGGTTTTCCAGCTGCCGTCCTCCTGCGGATACAGAGTAATCGTATCGGGGCCGGGGGTGAGCGAATCGGTTTTATCGCTGCCCGTGCGGGCCACCGTCAGGCTGGCCGGAGCGGTCAGGCCGTCGGTTAAATAGGAGAACCGAACCAGTACCCGTTGTGCATCGGTCTGCAGAATCGCCGCGGTGTGGGAGGCGGATTCCTCCCCGGCAAGATCGAACCGCAGGGAGGCGTTTCCGCTTTTGGCGCGGGCCGAAGTCACCGAAACCCCGGCGGGACAAAGCCGGGCGTTGCCCGAAAAAGCATAATTTTCAAATCCGGCCGTATCGGTAAACCGGACATACCGGGTTTTCCCGAACCAGGACTCATGGATCTGCGAATCGGGCACCCGAACGGTGCAGGCCGCATCCTCATAAATGCCTTCGATATCCCGGCCGCCGTTTTCTACCGGCAGATCAGCTGTCGAATCTCCGACCGCCGCAAATACGGTAGCCGTAGTGGAACCGAAAACGCTTCCCTGCTTCATTTCCAGGGTAAAGGAGCTATAGTTGTCGCATTCGCGCACTTGAATATCATCCAGGTACACCACGGTTTCCTCATCATTCGCCGCATGGATGTGCAGCCCGAGATAGGTGCCTCCGGCCGAAAGATCCGTTGTGGCATAAACCGTTGCTTTTTGCCAGCGGCCGTTGCCCACGGCGGTAATCCCCGATTCCGAATAGCCCCGCAGCGCGGTATTCACCGTATTCCCGAAAGTCGCGGGATAGGCGACAAAACCGCTGCCTTTTTCTACCCGGTACCAAAACGAAATGGCGTATTTTTTGCCGTTTTCGGCCTGGCGGAGGGAAAAGACATTGGATTCATCGGTCCGCCCGTCCCGGCCGGCCGTATAGGTGTATTTCATGGATTTATCACCGGAAAAAGCGTGTTCGTCACTCACGGTAAAACAATCCTTGACGGTTTTTCCGTCGGCGGTGGCCGAAGTATACCCTTCAAATCCGAAACGATCGTGGCTGTACCCGGCATACAGTTTGGCGCCGTCCTGCCAGGCGGCAAAGGTACGGGTGTCCGCCGGAACCGTGCAGCGGCCGTCGCGGTACCATCCGGTAAAATCCCAGCCGAATCGGGAGGGATTCTGCAGATTCATCGCTTCGCCGCCGAAGCCGGTCAGCGTTTCCGGGCCGGTATAGGTGCCGCTTCCGTCATACAGCGTAACGGTAATCTGTTTTTGAACCCGGATGTTATCCAGATACCCCCGGAAGCCGGTAAATTTGTTGGTGTAAAAAACCAAAAACGGCGCATTGGTGACGGAATCCACATCCCCGAACTGCCCGGTGGTAAAGGTGTAGGAGGCATGATACCACGAACCGGTTTTCCGCTGTTTTCCGTGATCCCCGGTATAGGTGCCGTTCGAATTGGTATTCGGCCGGTAAGAAACGAATTTTTCTACCGTGGTAACCGGCTGATTCAGTTTGCACAGCTCGTTGCTGTTGGTTTCCCGATAGCCATACCCAAAGGACATGACATCCTCCAGGGTATCCTTGAATTCATACTGCTGACCGGAAGCCGGATCGGTCACGGTGCCGCGGTAATGGGTCGAAAGAACCAGATAATCGAATTCTACCCGATAGGTCGTATTGCTTTCAAGAATCAGCGGTTCCACCCCGTTGTCGGTGGTTCGATTCATCACCGAACCGCCGCCGGTTCCCCAGGTGTTATACGAATTTTTTTCCGCGGCCAGAACCTTGGTGCTGTCATTAAGAACCGATTCCGGCTCCCCGGTCGCGTGCATCACCGGATTGTTCCGAGAAGCCTCAAAGCCCCAGCCGCCGGTATAATAGGAAACGGTTTTTGCGTGCCCGTATTCAAAACTGGATTGGTTGGCGGAATGCACATATCCGCAGCCAGGTTCAAAATCGAACACCGCCGATAAGGTTTCATCCCGATCCATCTCTTCGATCGTCACAGCCGAAGCCGGGCAGAGGGAAAGCGAGAGGATAAGAGCTGCCGTCAACAGCAGACTGATACATTTTTTCATACTGTTTCCTCCCGTTACTGCCCCGCAAAGCGGAGAACCGATCCGTCATCCGTTACCTGATAGAGCCGTACCCAATCGGTCAGCGTTTCATAATAATCCCCGTGAATATCCGGATCATATGCTACGCCGTAGGTCGGGCTGGCAATGCCGCCGCCCATAATCAGATAGTTGGCCATGCGTTCAAAATAAGTTGAATCGTTTTGGTATCTATAGTACTTCACCCCGTCAAAGGCAAAGCTGACCCCATCGTTTTCCCAGAACATGGTATACACATGGTAATCATCATAAATGGAGGTTTCATCGCTGTCGGGAACATAATTGAAGTGACGGGCATCGGCGGCGCTCACCCCGTCCAGAGAACTGTGCCCCAGTATTTTCTTGGCCGCACTCCACCAATAATGGACATTGGAGGCCACCCGGTTATTCTGAGCAAAATTTTCCAGCAGGTCATATTCCGTCATGGAGCCGCGTTCTTCCCGACCGAACAGACGCCGGAAACCATCCCGCTCCACTCCCCCACCGTTCATCCACAAAGCATGGCTGACCGGCGGTTCGGAAACCTTGACCTTGAATTCCAGCATTCCGTACTGGTAAATCATTTTCCAATAGGAGGAAACCTGACTGGACCAGAAATCGGTGCCGTCTTCCAAGCGCCCGCTGGTTAATACCAGGTCGCCGTCCCGGGTAAAGACCGGTTTCACGGTTTTGCCGGTATAGGTTTTCACTTCTTCGCTTTCCACCGAAGTACGGTAGACCTTTCCGCCGAAAAGGCTTTCGCTGTAGGTTCCTTTTTCGTCGGCATACCAGCCCCAAACCGATTCATCCACCGTGGGAGCGTCAAATTCGTCATGGAAGGTCATCCGGTAGTTGGCGGAAGACGGAACATACAGCCCGGTTTTTTCATACCCGCTTACCAGATCAACTCCGCAGGAGAGTTCGTCTTTGCTCCTGAGAATCTGAAGGAATTCATCCACCGCGGCCCGGGTTGCCAGATCGCTGCCGCCCAACAGCACCACTTTGGTGCCCGAAACGGAAATGACATATTCGTTTTCACCCATTCCCGTCACGGCTTCGCTTTGCGCCCGGTTGGTGGGGCCGACGAGAATCTCATAATCGGTTTCTTCGGCCTTGTCGGTGGTGCGGGTCAGGGAATAGCCCTTGCTTGCGGCATAATCGACCAGTTCTTCGATTTTCTGCCCGTAAATATACGGCATGATTTTCGGATGAACCACCGTATACCGCCCGAAGGAAACCCCGGCAAGGGTATGTTCTGTTTTATCGGTTTTTCCTTCTACCCGTTCAACCCCGGCTTTCACCGTGGCGGCGCGATCGGCCGAATACAGGGTAATCACCCGGCCGCTTCCGTTTTTGAGTTTCACATAGCCTTTGGCCGAAGTCGGGCGGGCATCCCGGAGGGTGTATCCGGTAATATAGCCGCTGAATACCACCCGGCCGGCAAGGGCATCGTAATCCCAGAAATTCGAGAATCCGTAGGTGCGGCTGCGAAGGGCATAGCCGCTGCGTTTTGCATTCTGCAGGGTCATCGGCAGCACCGTAACAGAACCGTTTTCCGCCACCCCGGTTTTCCGGTTGATGGCATTTTTAAAGATAATTCCCCGTTCAATCAGGGTATAGGTTTCCCCGTCAACGGACATCTGAACGATATTGCTGCTTTCATAAGAGAAATAGAACCGCATGGCCTGATTTCCGGCCGCTTCGGCGGCATCCGCCGTCAGCACCGAGCTGCCGTCCCGATACAGTGCATCAATGGCCTTTACACGAACAGAATCCAACCGGATGCTTCCGGCTTCCGGTGCGCACAGCGCGAGATACAGCATATTCCCGAAACGGACAGAGGCGTTCTCGCTGAGATCCTGTTCGACATTTTCATCATCGGCAATCCGGGCGGTAAAATCGGTGGTCAAATACACCGTGGCCGTATGCCACTGCCCGTCGGCCTCGCCTTCGGAAACAGTATAACCGGTTCCTTCGTCCTCATAACGGGTAGCCAGTTCCCCGGCGTTCATCCGGTCGGCCGTCACCAGGTTCAGGCGCATTCCGGGCGTTTGGGTCTGATACCGGAAGTCCACCCGGTAGCTGACCTCGTTTTCCAGGGTGCCGAACCGCAGCAGCGCTGTTTCATTCGCCTGCGCAGCGGTAAAGGCAGCCTCCCCGTTTTCAATCTTTACCGAAGGAGAAAATACTGCCGGATCATGGCTTTCATAGGTATATCCCGAAAAATCTTCCATCCCCTGATCAAACCCGGCATACACATAGGTGATTCCGGCTTGCTGAGTGGAACCGGTATAGGGAACCGTACACTGCGGATCGGTAAACCATCCGGTAAAAGAAGCCCCCTGCGCTTTGGGAATCCGGGTTTCCGGCGCTACCGGCTGCCCGATTTCACTTTCCGTATAGAAAGCCGCTTCCCCGTTTTGACCCAAAAAGGCTGTTACGCCACAACCGCTCGAAATATCGGTAATATCCACATTATCAAAGAAAATTTCACATTCCGAAAGTTCCGTCTGATTGACGGTAAGGAACAACCCGATCGACGAATCGTTTACAAAATCGGTAGTTAGATACACCGTCGCCCGTTTCCAGCCGTCCCCGACTTCCCCGGAATACACCGTGTAGGTTGCTTCATCATAATCGGTAATAAAGGCCCACCGGTTTGCTTTATTGGCCGACAGGAATTTGAGCTTGACATCGCTCCGGGCAGTTTTGAGTTTATAGGAGAAATCAATCCGATAGGTGGTATGATCGTCTACAAAAGCCAACCCTGCCGCATTATTGGAGGTCTGCTCATAAGCATCGGCCGGATGATAGGTGTATTTTAAGGAAACACCTTCTACCGCTTCTTCGGAAGAAATTTCAAAATCATCCCCGAAGGCATATTTCGAAGTGCTGATATAGTTTGAATACAAATAGTTATCAAAACCGACGGTTTTCAGTTTCCACCGGGCAAACCGAACGGATACCAAATCCTGCGGATATACCATTTCGGCATCCGGAGCCGAAAGCGTTTCATCGCGGCACCATTCTTTGAATTCGTAGTTTTCGTCCCCGGTCATGGTCGGCGCCTGAATTTGTTCCCCGACATTGCCGACCGCCGAATCATACCGGTTGTTTCGGTTATCAAAGAATTCCACAAACCGACGGCCCTCATCCAATCGGGTCAGGGTGATCGAATCCACATACAGTTCCCCAAGATCGCCGTTGGTCAGACGGATATACAGATATCCGGCATCCCCGGTATAGGAGGTGTTAATGGTGACCCGGGCATACTGCCAGCTGCCTACATACACGCATCTCATTTTTTCGGAAGCCACCTTCAGGTTGGCTGAAGCGTTTTCCTTTTCGGCCGTGGCAAAAACGGCATACATGGTTTTGCCGGAAAAGCTCGCCCTTACCAGGTACCGAATCGTCGCCACATACTGCGCGTTGTTTTCCAGTTTTACATTCCCGTCGGCATTGACCATCGGGAAATACTGCGCTTCCTTGCTGTCCTCCCGGTGATCCATCCGGAGTGAATGGGTTCCGGCGTACCGGGTGTTGGTGACGAGTTCCGATTTATAGGCATTGTTTTCGGTAATGACGGCGTTTTGGTCCACATCGTCAAAAGTGATCCGGGTAACCGGCTGAGCGGCCACATAGGGACGCAGGCTCAAAGTGCCGGCGGTATGAACTCCGTTCGAACAGAATGTGCCGTTTTCGTCCCGATGGCCATACAGCACCCGGTTTTCTCCCGTAACTACCGCGGGATAGTCAATGGGCAACCCAATGGCATTCACCGATTTTCCGCCGCCGCAAATTCCACTTTCTTGTGGGAAGGTCACGACCGTCATATTCGATTCCTTTTTACAAACGGAAACATCGTCGATTTCCACGGTATAATCCGCTGTTTCGACTGCATTGAACACCAGATACAGCATGGGGAAATAGCTCGACGAAAACGAGGAAGTAAATTCCAGCGTCGCGGTCTGCCAGCCCGAACCGGCTTCCCCGGCCAGAATTTTTTTCACTTCCGGATAATTGGTTCCGTCTCCCCAGACATTGTTGACCATTGAGGTGCGGAGCCGGACGGTAAAATCGGTACTTGCTTCAAGAACCCGATATCGGAAAGTCACAACATAATCGGTTTTGTCCTCAACCCGACAAACAGGAGCGCAGTTATCCGGCAGGCCGCTCCTGCTGCGGGAGTTCGGATCGTTTTCGGCCAGATAGGTGTGCCGCAGCACATGGGTACCGCTGTAGGCTTCCGGCGTTTCGGCAATTTCCATGGTATTGGGAAAATACAGCGATTGTTTTTCGTTCTGACCGGAGATATCAAAAGGATAGGCTTCAAAATCTTCCGCCTTTACCCATTTGGCATACAGGGTAATTCCGGCTTCGCTCGCCGTCGCGTCCATCGTGTACGGAACGCTCAGGGCCGCATCCCGGTACCAGCCCACAAAGCGGTAGCCCGGCAGGCTTCTCGGTTCCGCCGGAACCGTTTCCCCGATTTTCAGGGTGCGAAGCTGGTAATCCTTCTGCATTTCATCGGCATACAGCGCGAAGCCCTGGTCCTCCTCAATTTTGGTAAAGACAAAATGGTCCAAATCCACGGTATAATCCGCTTTTTGCGGGCTGCGGATCACCACGGCCAGATTGTTGGAGGATTCGGAAACGCAATCGGTTGTCAGAATCATGCTGACCCGAACCCAGCCTTTTCCGACATTTTCCTGCTTCAGGGTTACCCCGCCGTAATACCGGCGCTGCGGAATCACCCAAACATTGTTGGTAATGGTATAGAATTCCGCCTTCAGATCACAGCCGGCTTCCTGCATCCGATAATAGAAGGACACCAGGTACCGCTGTTTCATTTCCACCCGGTTGAGCGAAATGACCCGATCCAGGTCATTATACCGGTTGTTGGCATCCTCGGCCGCCGAATAGGTTGCCCGGGCATAAATCTTTCCCTGCTGCGCCGTTCCGTCGTTGATCAAAGAACAGCTTGAACCGAAAAACCATTCCGGATGGGAGGTGTGTTCTCCTCTGTAATCATACGGATAACATTCAAATCCGCAGTTGCGGCTCCACAAGGCATACAGGGTGCGCAGATACAACGACGCGTCCACCTCTTGGGTGGTCACCGGGTCGGTGCATTCCTCGTTATAGCACCAACCTTCAAATTCATACCCGCTTTTGGCGGGAGTCGGCAGAACATCATTGAGCAAATCGCCCTGTTTGGCCGAAACACTGCATTCGTTTTTGCCGTTGTCGAAGGCACCGTCCCCGGCATTCAGGGTGATTTCGGCGGTGTTTCCGACTTCATGAACCGTAATATCATCCACAAATACTTCAATATTGGCCTGGGTCTTGGCATAGATCTGGAAGTACAGCACCTTCCCCGAGAGGGTTTCGGGGGTAGTAAAGGTCATCCATCC
>CAKSNI010000030.1 GCA_934476025.1 uncultured Eubacteriales bacterium
GTATGGGATACGGTCGATGGGCACTTTACCGATCAGTGGCTTCAAAATCTCAGTCAGGTTCTCGCCGGCCGGAAGCCGGATTATCTGATTCTTTCTCATATGGAACCGGATCACTCCGCCGGTATTGCCGCTTTCTGCCAAAAATATCCGCAGGCTGTTCTGATCGGAAACAGCAAGACCTTTCCGATGCTGGAAGCCTTTTTCCCCGAATTTTCCGGAAAATCGCGTCAGATTGTCGCGGATCGGGAAACGCTGAATCTCGGCCGCCACACCCTCACCTTCCTTACCGCTCCGATGGTTCATTGGCCGGAAGTGATGGTGACCTTTGACTCCCTCACCGGTACCCTGTTTTCCGCCGATGCTTTCGGAAAGTTCGGTGCCTCCGATGTCAAAGAGGATTGGGCCTGCGAAGCCCGCCGCTATTATTTCGGCATTGTCGGCAAATACGGCGCTCAGGTGCAGGCTTTGCTGAAAAAACTTGCCGACTTCCCCATCAAAACCATCTGTCCTTTGCATGGGCCGGTTCTTTCTGAATCACTGCCGTATTACCTCGGGCTGTATCAGACCTGGTCCTCCTACGGGGTGGAAAGCGACGGGGTCTGCATTGCCTATACTTCGGTTTACGGTCATACTGCCGACGCGGCCAACCGGCTGGCCGACGCGCTCCGCGAAGCCGGTTGTCCCAAGGTTGTCCTCAACGATCTTGCCCGCTGTGATATGGCCGAAGCGGTGGAAGATGCCTTCCGTTACGGGAAACTGGTGTTGGCCACCACCACCTACAACGGGGATATTTTCCCGATGATGAAACAATTTTTGGATGCCCTGACGGAACGCAATTTCCGCAACCGTACCGTCGGCTTCATTGAAAACGGCTCCTGGGCTCCGATGGCCGCCCGGAACATGAAGGCAAAACTGGAAAAATGCCCGAACCTCACCTATCCGGATTCCACCGTTACCATCCGTTCAGCCCTGAATGACGAAAGCCGGGCGGCGCTGAATGCCCTGGCCCGGGAACTGGCGTAAAAAGCCGCAATCCGCTCTAAAAAGCAAAAAACGGGAATATAGCGCAAAGCCGAACGGTTTTTCGGCAGGTCACGCCGGAGGGAATCGGAATGTTTTCCGATTCCCTCCGGCGTTTGGATTTTAGCGGTTTTCAGCCACATTTCTTCTTGACACAGGCAAGACTTCCCGATCCCATAACAACGGGTGATTCCATATAAAACGCCCTTTATTGGTATTTGCCGGGCAATCCAATATGCCCGGTGCCGCCGTTTTGGAGGCCTCCAAACCGTTCTGCTTTCAAAACATCTTTGAATATCGGTATAAACGGCCATTTTTCCACCGCTTTTCAGGAGCAGACCGGCCTTTCGTTTTGTACCTATCTGAACCGGCTGAAGGTCAACTACGCCAAATCCCTGCTGGTTCGCACCGATGAAAAAATCGGCTCGGTCGCGGCCGCTTCCGGATTCACCTCACAGGTCAATTTTCTCAAAGTTTTTAAAAAAGAAACCGGCCTTACCCCAACGCAATACCGCAGCCGGGAAAAGGCCGATTGAATCGATTTTTTCGGGAAAACTATTTTCGGATTCCCCGACGAATCCGATCTCCGATCACCACAGCCAAGGCCATTTTGATCAAATCAAACGGAATAAACGGCAAAACACAGGTCTTCAGACCGGCTGAAAAAGGAATGGCTTTCAGCCCGATAAACTGCAGCGTTCCGCAAAGATAACACAGTGCCAGCCCCAGCAGACAGCCGACAATCTGCAGCCCCCACCGAAAAACCTTTCGGTTGCTTTTGGCGCTCAGAGCGGTAAAAAGAGAAACCGCCGCCGCCACAAGAGGATAAGACCAAAGATAGCCGCCGGTCGGCCCGAGCAGCACCCCGAAACCGGAGGCAAAACCGGCAAACACCGGCAGGCCGATGCCGCCGATCAGCAAATAGGCCAGTTGAGCCGGAGCCGCCATATAAACCGGCAGGCAAAGCCCGGTTAAAAACACTCCGAAGGTCGCAAGCGTTACCGGAATCACGGTAATTTGTACCGAAAGAACCGAACAAACGCACTGAACCGCACAAAACAGCGCCGACAGGCTCAGATTTCTGATTGCTTTTGACTTCATTATTTCCACCCTCACTCTGTTTTCCAGTATACCTTCCGGCCATTTGTTTGTCAACAAAAAACTGTTGACGCTCACCGGATGCAATGATACAATAGAAACACAGAAATGCCTGATTCATTTTCACGAAGGAGAGTCCGTTTTTATGATGACCGCACAGGAAATTATCAACGCCATAGCCACGGCCAAAAAGAAAACACCGGTCAAGGTGTATGTAAAGGAAAAACAACCCGTCCATTACGGAAATGCCACCGTTTTCGGCGAAAAAGACAAAATCGTATTTGGGGATTGGAACGAACTGTCTTCGCTTTTGCAGCAGCAAAAAGACAAAATCGAAACCCTGATTGTGGAAAACGATTGCCGCAACAGCGCCATTCCCATGCTGGATCTGAAAAATCTGGAAGCACGAATCGAACCCGGTGCCATCCTGCGGGACGGGGTTACGGTGGAAAAGAACGCCGTCATTATGATGGGAGCCATTCTGAATATCGGAGCGGTTGTCGGCGAAGGCAGCATGATTGACATGGGGGCGGTTCTCGGCGGCAGAGCCACCGTAGGCCGTCATTGCCATATCGGCGCGGGGGCCGTTTTGGCGGGGGTAATTGAGCCGGCCAGCGCCACTCCGGTTGTTGTGGAAGACGATGTTCTGATCGGGGCCAACGCCGTTGTTATCGAAGGGGTCCGGATTCACAAAGGGGCCGTAGTGGCCGCCGGGGCCGTGGTGATTTCCGATGTTCCGGAAAATGCCGTGGTTGCCGGATGCCCGGCTAAAATCATCAAAATGAAGGATGAACAAACCAACGAAAAAACAGCGCTGCAGGATGCGCTGAGAACCCTGTGAGCCGGATGGCGGGCCGCATGAGTCATGCGGCCGGTTTGCTCAAAGCAAGTGAAATCCGCCGGTTTTCCGATCTGGCAGCCGCAACCCCCGGGTGTATTTCTCTAACCCTCGGAGAGCCGGATGCTGAAACGCCGCCCGAAATCTGCCGCCGGCTGAAAGAAGCCGTCATCTTTAAGGAAACCCATTATATTCCGAATGCCGGGGTTCCCGCACTGCGGCAAAAGGTCAGCGAAAGCGAAAAGCGCCGGGGGCTCTGCTACGATCCCGATGAAATTTTGATGACCGCTGGGGCTACCGAAGCCATTTTTGTGGCTTTAGCCGGCATTCTCAACCCCGGCGACGAGGTTATCATTCCCCTGCCTGCCTTTGTTTTGTATGAACAGATTGTCCGTTTTTTAGGAGGCGTCCCCGTGTTTTTAAAAACCCGGGATTCCGATTTTGTTCCTGCCGCCTCGGCACTGGCCGACAAAATCACCCTAAAAACCAAAGCGGTCATTCTAAACAGCCCGAACAATCCCACCGGCTGTGTTTACAGCCAGGAAGCTCTCTCTGAAATCGAAGCGGTTCTGCATGACCGGGACATTTTTGTTTTGTGCGACGAAGTATACCGGGATCTGTGCTACGAAGAAACCGTCGCGCCCTCTTATACGGCGGTTTCCGACCAAAAAGAAAAATGGCTGATGGTGGAGAGCTTCTCCAAATCCTATGCGATGACCGGGTGGCGCGTAGGGTACTTAATGGCCGACCGCTCTCTGATGCCCCGGCTGACTCTCATCCACCAATACCTCGTCACCAGTATGCCCTCTTTGTTTTCCCGGGCCTGCGAAACGGCACTGGATACCGATCTTTCCGAAATGCGCCGGGCTTACCGGGAACGCCGGGATTATGCCTATACCCGAATCACGCAAATGGGGCTTTCCTGCGCCCGGCCGCAGGGGGCGTTTTACCTTTTCTTCTCGATTGAAAAACTGGCCGTCACCTCGGCTGAGTTTTGCCGGATTGCCATTGAAAAAGCCAAGGTTGCCCTGACTCCCGGCTATTGTTTCGGGCAGGAAGGATTTGTTCGGCTTTCTTTCAGCTGTTCCCCGGAAAAACTGCGGCTTGGGCTGGACCGGCTGGAAGCACTGATTGCTACATGGGAGGGTTGAATGTGATATCGGAATCCCGCTGTTTTCATCAGGCAGACGCCCTTTTTGGGGAATGGGTCGAATTGCGGCGCAGCCTGCACCGGCATCCGGAACTCGGAAACCGGGAATTTTCCACCGCCGAGAAAATCCGTCGCTATCTGCACCACTGCGGCTTTGAAATCACCCTTCCGTTCGGAACGGCGACCGTTGCCATTTTAAAAGGGGGGCTCCCCGGGAAAACCGTTGCCCTGCGCAGCGACATGGATGCCCTGCCGATTCGGGAAGCCACCGGGCTTCCCTTTGCTAGTGAAAATCCGGGGGTAATGCACGCCTGCGGTCACGATTTTCACATGACCTTTGTTTTGGGAGCGGCCAAACTGCTCAGTATGCAAAAAGATCGGTTGCGCGGTTCGGTCATGCTGATTTTTGAGCCGGACGAAGAAGGTTCCGGCGGTGCGCAGCGATTGATGGAAACCGGCCTGATCGACCGGGCGCAGGCAGTTTTCGGCTGTCATGTGGACCCGACGCTGCCGGTAAAAACCATCGGATTGAAACCGGGCCACTTTTACGCGGCTTCCAATCCGTTTTCCATCACCTTTCACGGAAAAAGCTGTCACGCCGCCCGCCCGCAGGACGGAACCGACTGCCTTTTCGCCGCTGCCGAAACCGCGGTAGCACTGCGAAATTTGACCGATTTAAAATCCGCTTCTCCCCGGGTGGTTTCGGTTTGCACCATTCATGGCGGAACGGCTGTCAATGTTTTACCGGAAAGCGTGGAAATTACCGGAATTATCCGCACCCACGGGGAGGAAAATCGCCGTGATACGCTGGCTCAGGTTCAAAAGCTGGCGCTGCTTGCCGCCGGGCAAACCGGTACCCGGGCGAAAATTCGCATAACCGACGGATATCTCGGCGTAGAAAACGATCCGCGGGATTGTGAATTTGTCCGGCGGTTTCTCGCACGCTGCGGTCTAAATGAACAGATTCGACTGTTTTCAAAACCATTGATGACCACAGAAGATTTCGGTTGTTTCACTCATCACAAAGCCGGCCAGTTTTTTCACATCGGCGTTGGCGGAAGCGGTGTGCTGCACAGCCCGGTTTTTTGCCCGGACGAAGCGGCTTTGCCCTTTGGAGTTGCCGTTTTGGCCGGCCTTTGCGAAGAATATCTGAACCAAACGGAAACATCCACAACATAACCTTTTAACCGCTTGGAAAACCGGAAGGCTCCCTCAAAGCATTCCTAAAATCCGACGATGAACCACCGTAGCCAAACGGGGCAAAAAAACGATTTTCGTTTTTTTGCCCCGTTTTTATTAACCCGGCGTTTTGGCCGCCTTTTTGCCTCTGTTTTTAAAAAACGCCCCCGGCAAAGCCGGTTTCAGCCTTGCCGGGGAGTCGTCAATCATTCCCGGGTTCGCACCAATTCTTTTCGCAAAACAGCCACATCGGCCGCCGTCACTTCGCCGTCCCCATTCAGATCGGCTTCGTCCATCGGGTATTTTTCCGGTTCAATCAGGTGGTGCTTCAGGAGAATCAGGTCCAGCACCCCGACCGATCCGTCCCGATCCAGGTCGTACCGATCAAAAGCAGTCAGGTTACCGGGGGTAAGGTTTCCGGCAATTTGCTGCCCTAAAATCATGGCCCAATAATCGTTGGCATGATTGATATTGTTGGAAAGATAATCTTCCGCCTCTTTGGATCGAAGGATATTGAGAAAAGCCCGGGTTCCGCCGACTGCTACACAGTTTTCCGTTTTTCCGGCAATCGAAATCAGAGTATCCTCCATAGCCAGGGCCGTTTCCGGATTTTGGAACAGCAGGGTCCGCGGATTGTTGACTTTTCCCGAAATAAGAACAATGCCGGCTTTCGGGTACCGGGCGTGCAGTTTTTGCACCATTTCTTCCATAGCCCGGGCATACTGTTCCTTCGTTTCACTGCCTCTGGCTATGGCTGCCACATCATTGGCGGTAAATTTCAGATAAATGAGATCCGGAACAATCTCGTTTCCGTAATACGAAGAAAGAATTTCCAGTCGGCGCTCCAGCTGTTCGGCACCCCAAATCGCCGTTTCATCCTCATAGGAATACCGCAGGGCGCCGTCGCTCCATTTGGCATACAGTGTAAGATCCTTCTCCGGAAATTTTGCGGACAGGTTGCTACAAAGTCCAGCGTAATCACCTTCCAGGTATCAAACCCGTTCATCCCCGTCCAGGCTGTTAAAACGGGATGCGCCGTTTTCCCCGACACAGGACGGGTGCAGTCCCACGGATCCAAAGACGGCAGTTCGTAAACCGTAATCGGCGTCTGATTGCCGACTTCCGGAAAAACTTCGGGCGCAACAACCCGAACGGCCATCGAAAGGATGTAGGCCTGCCCGACCGTCATGCGGAAGGAATTGTCGGAAAAATTGACAACATTGGTTCCCTCCCGTGAAGAACGGTGCAGAGAGTACTCTCCGGAATACACCCCGGGATCCGTCTCCGTCTTTGCTTGATAGCGTTCAAACCCGGAAGCCCGCATCGTATATTCCGTTTCAAAATCCTGTTTCAAAACCGCCTGCTCGGCCCGAACCGGAAGGATCAGACTTCCCGCCAAAATCACCATGCACAGAAATAAAGAAATCCGTCTTTTCTTTTCAAAAGCCCACCTTTACCAAATCATTCTGTAACCCAGTTTAACAGATAGAATGATTTAAATAAAGACAGATCTTCCAAAAAGAAAGACGGATTTTGTGTTTTTTAGGTTTTGTAATTACGCGAGATTCAGCGTAAAGGCAAAATGAATTTCCTTTTCGCTCAGGCGGTATTTTTCCTGCAGCTGCGGGCCACAGGATCCGCTCCCGATTCCGGATACCTTATAGTCAATCCGGACATTGGTCCCTTTGCTTTCGCCGATTTCATCGGTATGATTGGCCTTGTACAGCTGCATCGGTTCATACAGGGATACATTGCATTCAAACGGCTTTTCAGCCGTGAAAATCAGGGTATCGTCTACCGTCAGACGGCGGACCTGTGTATGGTTGCCGTGTTCCTGCGGATAAATGTAGGGAACATATTCTGCCGAAGCCGTGCTGGAATAGGTATCCACCGCACTGCCGTGATACAGATCCTGATAATTTTCCCACGGGCCCATTCCGTAGTAAGTAAAGGGCGCATCTTCCTTTTTCAGCGGGAACTCAAAGCCAAGCCGCGGCAGATATACACATTCTTTTTTCACGGTTCCGTCCAGGGTGAAATCGATGCTTCCGTCGGCATAGACTGCCATTTTCAGCGTATACCGGAAGAAGGGCGAACGGGAAATCCCGGCCATGCTCTTTTCAAAGCAGATTTCATGGCCATGCAGGCTGACGGAATAGACATGATCAAAAAGAACGTCAAAATTTTCACCCTGCCAGATATCCAGGAACATCCATTTGGAGCGGAATTGCATATCATTGTCGGTCGGAGCCCGCATGGTCGAAAGATGAACCGGCGCGTAAAGCTGTTCCTTTCCGTCAACCTTGATGCTGCACAGAGTGCCGTGATGCTTATCAAAACAGTAGGCAAATTTCTTGCCGGAGGCATAAATATACCGTTCATCCTCACTGAGTACCGCCGGCTGGCGCTGCTGCGTTTTTACCACCCGCTGAACCGGCAGTTCCTGCTGCAGGGTTCCGCGTTTCTGGCCGTGATCGTCGGTCACGCTCACGCTGATATAGCAGCCGTCTTCACAACTTGCGGGCAGGGTGAAATCCAGCGGAATCCGCACCGTTTCATGCGGACGGGCCGAGCATTCGAGTACCTTTTCGGTTTTTGTTCCGTCGCACTGCCAGAGTACCGTAACCCGACAATCCTTGAGATCGGTGAAATCAAAATGATTGGTCAGAGAAAGTACGCCGTTTTCATAGGTGAACCGGAAGGGAGCGTAGGCCGCTTTGACCTCCAGCGAACCAGCCTTGAGGGAGCGATCGGAAAAGACCATTCCGTCACAGCAAAAATGCCCGTCATGGGTTTTTTCACCCGGGAAATCGCCGCCGTACTTCTGCACGCCGTCAACAATCACGGTATGATCGGCCCATTCCCAAATACAACCACCGGTAAATTTCGGGCTGGAATAGACCAGTTCATTGTATTCAAAAACATCTCCCGGGCCGTTGCCCATAGCATGAGAATATTCGCACAAGAAAATCGGCAGATCCACCTCATCGCCGTCCAGCCAATTCTTCACCTCGGGAAAAGAGGGATACATTCTCGAATAGACATCCAGCCGATGGGCCATCGTCGAAGCCTTTTCCTTCTCCGCCTTGGCCTTCTCAAGATTCTCCCGGGCGGCTTCTACATTTTCACCCAACGCTTCGGCAATTTTGAAATCCCGTTCGGCTTTATTAAGCTGGCCGTAGGAATTGGCCCAGCGACGGTCGGCATCCTCCGCGTGAACCAGGCGGGTGGAATCCACACTTCTCAGGTACTCAATCATCGCCACATGGTTTTCTCCGTGCCCGCTTTCGTTCCCGGTGGACCACATAAAGATACAGGTATGGTTTTTGTCACGTTCAAACGCCCGTTCCATCCGGGAAAGATGATCCGCCTTCCAACGCGGATCCGTGCAGGGCCAAATCGGGTCTTCTACATCAAACTCGTATCCGACCGACGCATGACGGCGCAAAAATCCGTGGGTTTCAATATCGGTTTCCAGTACCACGTACAGTCCGATTTCATCGCAGTAATCCAAGAAGCGCGGGGTGGGCGGATAGTGAGAAGTCCGCACCGTGTTGATGTTCAAAGCCTTCATCAAATGCAGGTCCCGCAAGATTTCCTCATCACTCACCACCCAGCCCTTATCCGGCGTGGTATCGTGATGGTTGACCCCGTGGAATTTCACCGGCTGAGAATTGATAAGAATAGCGTGATCCTTTGAAACGCTGATGGTACGGAAACCGATTTTCCGGTTGATGATTTCGCCGGCCTTTTCCAACCGGATTTCATACAGATAAGGATGTTCCGCATTCCACAACTGCGGATTTTCAACACAAACCTCGGCCTTGCCCGTGCTGTCGGTTACCGCTTTGCCAATTTCCCGGCCCTGATCCGAAACCGTCATCACGGTGTCGGGATCGGCCTGCAAAACAATGCGGCAATTTTCTTCGGTGGAAAGGCGGAAGTCGGTTAAATGGCCGACCGGGCGTTCCAAAATATAAACATCCCGGAAAATTCCGTTGCAGCGGAAGAAATCCTGATCTTCCAGATAGCTGCCGACACACCATTTGCGAACCACAACCCGCAGGGTATTTTCTCCGGCATGTACCGCCGCAGACAGATCAAATTCCGCCTGCAGATGGCTCCCCTGTGTATAACCGATATAGGTGCCGTTGACATACACCCTGGCCATAGACGAAACGCCTTCCAAAACCAGATAGGTCTGATTTTCCGGGTTGGAAACGGTAAATTCCGTTTCATAGAACCCGGCCGGATTATCCCTCGGACCTGCGGGCGGATCGATTGGGATCGGGT
>CAKSNI010000031.1 GCA_934476025.1 uncultured Eubacteriales bacterium
GGTGCAGATCGTCCGTTCGGTCCGCCGCCGGAAAGCGCTGCGGATGGCCGGGAACCGGCCGGTGTCGGATGAATATGAAATCGCGATGGAAAGCGATGACCCCCAGGGAATCGAGCCGAAATGGCCCGAAGAAATGCCGGAAAATCCGCAGGAATAAGCGCCGCCCTTCAAAGGGCTGTGATGCCGGGAAAATCTTCCGGCCCTTGCCACCAAAAAGAAAGCCCCCGATGCAGTGTGATGCATCGGGGGCTTTTTTATCCAAAGACGGGCATTTTGGGCTGTTTCCGAATACCGGGTTTGTCGAAAAAAGTCTTTTCGGATTGCATGGCCGCTTTTCGGGCGGCCGGCCAAAAAGAGATCGTTTTTGGGGCTGCTTTGGAATAGCAAAGGCGTTTGCGCGGTTGCCCGGCGGTTTTTCAACGGGCAATGCCCTTCCCGGTTTCGCGGGACCCGGTGGGTTCAGAAGGAAGCCGTGACTTCTATCACGCCGCTTCGCTGATACAAGGAGGGGGTGACCAGCGTTTCAAAACCGTGACCGGGCGCGCAGGTCCATTCCACACTTTTTCTTCTCGGCATGGCTGAACAGGAAAGCAGGGTCATGATCACCCCGCCGTGTAAAACGGCAGCGGCGGTATGAATGCCGCAATCCATCATGTTTTCCACCATGTGACGATACCCAAGGCAGATCCGCTCGGCAAAGGCCCGTTGATCTTCCCCTCCGGGAGGGGCGCTGAGCCTTCCGCTTACAAAGGCCGCAAAATCGGGATTGTTTTCCAGCTGCGCGGCGGTTTTTCCTTCAAATTCTCCAAAGTCGAATTCGGTCAGCTCCGGCATTTCTTCGGCATGAAAATCGGGAAACAAAACCGCGGCCGTCTGCCGGGCGCGCAGCAGAGGAGAGGTGTACACCTTTTCCACCGATAAGCCTTCCCCGCTGTTTTTCAGTTGCTGTAATGCCTTCAGACCGGCGGCCGACAGGGGCAGATCGGTCTGCCCGATATAAGCGCCGACTTCATTGGCCTGCGTCAACCCGTGACGCACCAGATAAATCCGGTAGGTCTGCATAAAGTTCCTCCCTTTCCATTTCACATATCACCGAATTGGACACCAGCCAGCCCCGTTCGGTCAAAGCGATTCTTCCTTTGTTTTCGGTCGCGTATCCGGCCTCTTTGAGCCGGGAAAGCAGGGTTTCGAAGGCGGCCGTGGTGGTTTTGTGAAACCGCCGGGCAAGTTCTTCCTTCGAAAAACCGTCGGCCAGACGCAGCGAGAGCATGATCCATTCGGCGTACCCTCCGCCCGGTTCGTCAAATATACTTTGCGGCTGCCGCAAAAAAGCGTGCAGATCGGGCGGCGTATGAAACCGGCGGCCGTCGAGATAAGAATAGGCCCCGGGACCGATGCCGAGATATTCCCGGTCTTTCCAGTAGATCAGATTCTGACGGCCTTCCTTCCCCGGGCGGCAAAAGTTGGAAATTTCATAATGCCGGTAGCCGGCCGAACGAAGCCGCTCGCAGGCTGCCAGATATTGCCGCGCCACCGCTTCCGCGTCGGGAAACACATAGTCCTGCCGCCGCCGGGAAAAAAGAGTATTTTCTTCCAGCGAAAGCATATAGCAGGAAACATGATCGGCTTCTAAAGATAAAAACGCCTCTGCCTCCCGGGCGAGAAGGGCATCGTCGCTGCCGGGCAGACCGAGCATCCAATCGACCGAGCAATTTTCAAAACCGGCCTTCCGGGCCGCGGCAAGGGCCGTTTGCGCCTGATGAAAGGTGTGATTGCGCCGAAGCCGGGACAGGCAGGCATCCATCGAGGACTGCACCCCGAAACTCAGCCGGTTGACCCCGCTTTTTTTGACCTGACGGAACCATTCTTCCCCCTGATCCCCGGGGTTGCATTACAGGGTGATTTCTGCATGATCGGCCACCGAAAAGGCGGATGTCACCCGGTGGAGAATTTCGTCCACCTGTCGGGCGGAAAGCAGCGAAGGGGTTCCGCCGCCGAAATATACCGTTGCAACAGGGCGGCCGTAAAGACCGCCCTGTTTTTGGATTTCGGCACACAGTGCCGTTACATACCGCCGGATCATTTCCTCTCCGGCAAAGCCGCTGTAAAAATCACAGTAGGCACACCGCTGCCGGCAAAAAGGAATGTGCAGATACAGGCCGACGGAATCAGTCAAGGATTTCTCCTTCGGCCGTTCCCGGAACCGCTGCCGCATTGGCTTCGTCGGTATCCAGATGCATGGCCAGTTTATAGCTGTCGCTGACCCGCACTACCACATCGTCGAAAATCAGGGCGCGGCCTTCGGTCGGAATTTTCACCTTAACAATCTGTTTATCGGTCATGCCGTAGGCGGCGGCATCGGCCGTAGTCATATGAATGTGGCGTTTGGCGGCAATGACGCCTTCGCTCAGTTCCACTTCGCCGCAGGGACCAACCAGTTTGCAGGCGCCGGAACCGGCCAGATCACCGGATTCGCGGATCGGGACCTTGACCCCGATGGAACGGGCGTCGGTCAGAGAAAGTTCCACCTGGGTGGCCTTGCGGCAGGGCCCAAGGATGGAAACGCCGGCCAGTTCCCGTTTCGGGCCGACCACGGTGACCCGTTCTTCGCAGGCAAACTGACCCGGCTGGGACAGATCTTTTTTATGGGTGAGGGTGTGGCCCTTGCCAAACAAGGTTTCCAAATCCTGTTCGGTAACATGGACATGGCGGGCCGAGATTTCTACCAATACGCTTTTTTTCATTGCGAAAACTCCCTTATTGCTAAACTTCTCTTCTATTGTAACACATTTTTGATGGGTTGCAAGTAAAATCTGTCGGCAAAACGGTTTTTTCTGCGAATTTTCGGCCGAAAAGAAAAGGTGAACGGAATTCCTTTCGCTTTTTTGGGGAACTGCCGCAAAAAGAATCGTTCGGCCGTCCGGGGCCGAAGGATTGGCAGATGCCACTTGAAAATACCTCTGAAAAATGATATAATAAAAAATGAAAAAAGTCGATTTTCGGCCTGCACAAACGGCAGCCTGCCTTTGACCGGGGAGCCGGGGGCCGGGCCGGATTTTTAGTTTCTGAACCGATACCAACATCTTGAAATAACAGGAGGAATTCTTTTGCAGGCGATTGTCAATGCCCGGGTGGTTTTTCCCGATCAGATTTTAGAAAATACCACGGTTTTATTCGATTCACGGATTCGCCGGATCGGTAAGGACGGCACCCTTCCCATCGACGGCATTCCTACGGTAAATGCCCGGGGAAATCTGCTTTGCCCGGGGTTAATCAATCTGCACATTCACGGCTGTGTGGGAGCCGATGCGTCGGATGCTTCGGCCGCATCGATCATCAAAATTCAAAAACACCTCCTGGCAACCGGGGTGACCTCTTTTTGTCCTACCGTCTGCACCGTTCCGTTTGACCGGTTGGATGCCATTCTTTCGGTTTTGCGGCAACAGCAAAACAACGGCGTCGGCAGCCGGATTCTGGGAGTCTATCTGGAGGGGATCTTTTTGTCCGCCGCCAAAAAAGGCGCCCATCGGGAGGATTGGCTGCAGGCGCCGGATGCGGATCGGGTGCTGCCGTATCGGGATATTCTGAAGGTGTGTATCTGTGCGCCGGAACTTCCGGGGGCACCGGAATTTATCCGTCGGCTGAGAAAAGCCGGGATTCGGGTGAGTATCGGGCATTCCGCCGCCACGGGGGAACAGGCAAAGGCAGCCGCCGATTGCGGAGCCACCGGGGTGACCCATCTGTTTAATGCCATGTCGCCGTTATCGCATCGGCAGCTCGGCATGGCCGGCCAGGCGTTATGCGACCCCCGGCTGTTCTGCGAATTGATCTGTGACACCGTTCATGTCAATCCGGAACTGTTTTTGCCGGTTTGGCAGGTAAAAAAAGAAAAACTGATTCTGATTACCGATTCCATTTCCCCGGCCGGAATGCCGGACGGGCCGTATCTTCAGGGGGGCCTGAAGGTAGTGAAAAAAGGAAATCTGTGTATCTGCGAAGATCAAACCGTTGCCGGCAGCATGGCAGATTTAAAGGATTGCGTCAGCAATGCCGTGAAAGCCGGGATTCCGCTGACCGCCGCCGTGGCGGCCGCGTCGCTGGCTCCGGCCCGGTTTTTGGGAATGGATTCCGAAATCGGCTCGATAGAACCGGGCAAACGGGCCGATTTGGTGCTGTTTGATCCGGATTTTTCGCCGCTTTCGGTTTTTCGGGAGGGAATCGGGATCGATCTTGCCGCGATTCATTGACAAGTCTTTCGGAATATGATACACTGACTGAGTGACTCCAACACCGGAAAGGGGACAAAAAAATGCCCAACGACCCTTCTTTTTATGCTCTGCTTACCGATTGGTGCGACGGGCTGCTGGCCCATCAGATCCGCGGCATGGCCGATTCTTCCTTAAATGGTGCCTTCGTCTGTCCGGCCTGTCAACATCTTCACGGCCGGGGGGACAACGCGATTTTCCCGCTTCTTTATCAATACCATCTTACCGGAAAGCCGGCCTACCGGGACGCGGCTTTTTTGTGTTTTGACTGGCAGAAAAATCTGCTGTGCGATAACCGGGCGGTATACAATGACGGCAATTCCGATTGGCAGGCCATTACGGCCTTTTCGGCCATCGGTCTTTGTAAGAGCCTTCGGGCCTTTTCACCCGAAATCGGTGAACGGGTGCCGGAGTGGGAAACCCGTCTGAAGGGGTTCGGAGAATGGATTTATCACAATCTCACCCCTTCGTATTATTCCAACATCAATTATCAATGTGCCGCCGCCGAAGCCATGGCGCTGCTCGGGGCCTATTTTGCCCGGCAGGAATATCTGGATCGGGCGGAGGAACTGCTGGCTTACGGCCTTTCTCACTTTACCGAAAACGGCATTTTGTATGGGGAAGGGCATCCGCATGACCTGGTTACCGAACACGGCTGCCGCGCCGTGGATATCGGGTACAATCTGGAAGAAAGCGTTCCGGCTTTGTGTGAGGCGGCAAAGGTTCTCGGCCGGAAGGACGATCAGCGGTTTCTTTTGCGGGTTTTGCAAAAGCAGCTGGATTTCTTTTTGCCCGACGGCGGAATCGACAACAGTTTTTCCGCCCGGAATTATAAGTGGACCTATTACGGCAGCCGCACCAGTGACGGCGCGGCATCGGTTTATGCTCTTTTTGCCGGGGAGGATCCCCGTTTTGCCGAGGTGGCCTGCCGCAATATCGATCAGATGGCCCGCTGTACCCATAACGGGCTTTTGTACGGGGGGCCGGATTATTATGAGGCCGGCGAAAAGCCCTGCATTCACCATACCATTTGTCACGCATTCGGCCTGGCCGATGCCCTGATGCAGGGGCTCAGGCGGCCGGAAAACCCGGTGGCTCTTCCCGTGGATGATTTTCAGGAATCGGTTCGCTATTTTCCGGAACTGGCGACCTACCGCATGGTATCGGGTGGGTTTCTGGCCGATTTTACGGCCTATGATTTTGAAAAAAGCAGCTTTGCCGCCGGCCGGGGGCACGCCAGCGGCGGAACCATGAGCCTTTTAGTTCACCGCAGCGCCGGGGTGTTGATGGCTTCATCGGTGATGAATTACCGATTGAGTGAACCGCTGAATCAGCAGCTGCCCCGGCTTCTTGCCCGGCACGCTCCGCTGACTTTGCGTGCCGAAATTCAAAAGGGTACAAAACGGTATGTTTCCTGCCTGGACGGGCAGGCAAAAATGATTCCGAAAGCCACGGCATCCGGCCTGCAAATGACGGTGGATTCCGGCTTTACCGATCTGTCCGGTAAACCGGCTCCTTTTGCTGCCGGAACGACTTTTCGTTACCGGTTTTGTGAAAACCGTGTGGAATGTACGGTTTCTTTTTGGGGGGAAGCGGAAAATGCCCGGCTGATTCTCCCGATTCTTAAAGAAAAACCGGTTGTGTTGAAAACCGATTCACCGACTTCAAAGCGGGATATTTTTCACTTGGTTCCCGGCTTTTTGGCAACAGAATACACGCTTACGGCCGAAAACCGGCCGGTTCACTGGGTACTGGAGGTTTGTTTATGAAAAAAGTAATTTCCTGTTTGTGCTGCCTGCTGATTCTGGCCGGCGGGCTGGTTTTCCCGGTTACGGCCCGGGAATCCTCTCTTTCCTTTGAAGAAACCGTGGCCAACGCCATTGCGAATTTCGATAGTTCGGTGGATGTTTCCGAATACGGGCTGAGCACCGATGATGCCTTTGAAAAGGTTTTTGAGGTCATCGCCGCTCATCCGGAATTTTTCTACCTGAATTCGGCGGTTTCCGTTACCCCGAGAGATCAGAAAGCGTTCCGGGTTAACCTTTCCTATATCATGACCCAGCAGGAAGCAAACGAAGCCCAGGAGGGAATTGACGGGTATCTGAATCCGTATATTTTCGACCCGATTGCGGCGGCCGAAAAAAACGGGCACCCCTTCAGCGACCTGCAAAAGGTGCTTTTTGTCCATGATACCATTGTTCGGGATTTCTTTTACGATGCCAGAATTTTACAGGAAAACGGCAGCAGCGTTACCGTCAGCCGGGATATCGCTACCTTTATTAACGGAAAGCTGAAATCCGGTGTTTCCGCCGAGGAGGCCACCGTCGACGACTACATCATTCCGGCGCATACCGGGGTGTGTGAAGCCTATGCCAAGCTGTTCCTTTATTGCATGAACCGCCTGGGCATTCCGGCAGATCTTGTTTCCAGTTCTCAGGGAAATCATGCCTGGAATACCGTTTTGGTTGAGGGAAACTGGTACCACATTGACTGCACCTATGACGATCCGATCCAAACGGGTCTGGGATATGTCGGCCACGGATTTTTTCTGCTGTCTACCGGGGAGATGTATGCCGCCGACAACGGCGGTCAGGGCGCGCACCGAAGCGACTGGGTTTCGCTGACCGGGCAGAACCACGACTGTGTGACCTCTTTTTCCGCTCCGCTGATCCGAGCAACCATCACCCCATTTGTTCCGGATCTTTCGGGAAATTGGTATTTTATCGGTGTTTCCGAAAAATTGCCGGAAGTCGGCTACAGTGAAACGGCTTATCTGGAAAGAACCGGCGATCTGCAAACGGCCGAAAAACTCTCCTCTTTCCCCGCTTATTGGCGGATTGTGGGGAATCCGGGTCAGATCTTCCCCGGACCTTATTCCGGTCTGTTCTCCTATAACGGGCGCATGATTTATAACAGCGATGATCAGGTGCTTGTATACAGCCCCAAAACGGGAAAAACCTACGCCGTTTATAAAAGTGATCCTACGCAATTCTATATTTACGGAATGCTGGGGGATTCCGAATCCGGCGAAGCTCTTCTGTATTTGGCGAAACGCGCGGACGACGGGGAGCCTTCTTTGGTGATGATTACGCTTTGCGCCAATTCCCACGAGGCGCTTTCCGATTGGGTAACGGTGAAAGAGGCTACCGAAACGCAGCGGGGAACCCGGATCAAAACCTGTGATATCTGCGGCCGGGTGGCTGTCGAACAGACCCTTCCGAAAATCGGGGAAGCCCCCATCGGCGATTTGAACGGCGACGGGAGTGTGGATACCGCCGATCTTTCGATTCTGAAAAAACATCTGGCCGGGCTGCAGGCCGATCCGGCCGGGAATACCGACTGCAACAGCGACGGCCGGACCGACACCGCCGATCTGGCGCTGCTGAAGAAATATTTGGCCAACTTGGTCCCCGCCTTGTAAAACAGGAAAAACGAAAACAAAACGCAAGGAGATTTTTCGGTGAAACCCTCAAAAACGCTGGATATGTGCAGCGGCCCGTTCTTTCGAAAAATTATTTGGTTTATGATTCCGCTCATCTTCAGCGGATTGCTTCAGGTGTTTTTTAACGCGGCCGATACGGTGGTCCTCGGTCAATTTGCCGGAGATAACGAACTTTCGGCTGTCGGCTCTACCGCCTGCCTGATCAACGCGTTGGTTAATTTGGCTATCGGGCTGAGTAACGGCGCCGGGGTGGTGGTTGCCCAGAATGTCGGCGCGAAAAACAGTTCCGGGGTTCATAAAACGGTTCATACCGCCATTCTGCTTTCTCTGATCAGCGGGGTTGTTCTGGGCCTGCTCGGCATCGGAATCAGCCGGCCGGTTTTAAAGGTGATGAATACCCCGGTGGAGGTTCTGCCGCTTTCCGATTTATATATGAAGATCTATTTTGCCGGCCTTCCGGTGCAGATGCTGTATAACTTCGGCAGTTCCATTCTTCGCAGCGTGGGGGATACCCAGCGGCCGCTCGTCTTTTTGAGCATTTCCGGCGTTGTGAATATTGTTTTGAATATCTTCTTTGTCGCGGTGCTGGGCATGACGGTTTCGGGGGTGGCTCTGGCCACCGTCATCAGCCAGGCTCTTTCGGCCGTTTTGCTGGTCCGCTATATGCAGAAACTGGACAATGACTGTCGTTTGGAACTCCGTAAACTGAAAATCCACCGCCGTTTGTTTGTTCAGATTCTCAATATGGGCATCCCGGCCGGCATCAACGGAATGCTTTTCTCCATCTCCAATGTCATCATTCAATCCTCCATCAACAGCTTCGGGACCACGGTTATGGCCGGCAACGCTGCCGCCACCAACCTGGAAAGTTTTGTGTACATCCCCATGAATGCGGTCAGCCAGACCACGACGGCCTTTGTCGGTCAGAATACCGGGGCCAGGAAGTTTGAACAGATTCGCAAGCTGACCCGAATGTTTCTGCTGATCGTTACCGTTATCGGGCTGGGGCTCGGTTCTCTGGTATGCCTGTTCGGGCAGCCGCTGCTGCGGATTTTCACCTCCACCCCCGAAGCCATTCATTACGGCTATGAACGCCTGTTGGTGATCTGCCTGCCTTATTTTACCTGCGGAATTATGGATGTTATGTCCGGCTCTATCCGCGGAATGGGTCAGTCTATGCTGCCGATGTTGATTTCCTTCTTCTGCGTTTGCGGTTTCCGGCTGATTTGGATTTTTACCCTGCTGCCTTGGCATCACTACTATACCTTTATTCTGTATTCCTATTCCATTTCCTGGGTGGTTACCTTCCTGCTGCTGACCGTGACCTATTTTGCGGTTCACCGCAACCTGGAAAAGAAGGGCGGCCTTTATACCTGACCGGTCCGAAACAAGCAAGAATAAGCAAGGCCCCCCGTTCGGCTTTTTATCAAAGCCGAACGGGGGGCCTTTTGCCGAAAGAAGGCAATAGATTGCGGCCGCCGGCCGCGTTTTCAGGCTAAAAAGGACCGTTTCAACCGGGACGGCAGAACCGCCCCGGTTTTG
>CAKSNI010000032.1 GCA_934476025.1 uncultured Eubacteriales bacterium
CGGCTGACCTTTTCGGCGGCGGTACGCATGATTTTTTCGATGCTGTTTTCCGGGTAAAGACAAGGAGTGTAAAAATTCTTTGAACTTTCGAGAATGGGTGTTGCAATCGGGTGCAATGTAGTGTAAAATATAGTTAAATCAATGAAGGGGATGTCAAAATGGCTTTAACATTTGACGATAAGTTCGCAAAACCGTTTTTGAGGGAAAATGATCTGGTCGGGTTGGAACCGGCTGTCAAAACCGCTCATGAATTGCTGCACTCCCATCAGGGGCTGGGCAATGATTTTCTCGGCTGGGTCACCTTGCCCACCGATTATGACAAGGAAGAATTCGCCCGTATTCAAGCGGCTGCGGCCAAAATCCGGGAAGATTCCGATGTGCTGATCGTTATCGGCATCGGCGGAAGTTACCTCGGGGCCCGGGCGGCCATTGAATTTTTGAAGGGGCCGTTCCACAATGAACTGCGTGAAAACGCTCCGGAAATCTATTTTGCCGGCAATTCCATCAGCGGTTCGTATCTCAGCGATATTGTAAAACTCTGCGAAAACAAACGCGTTTCGCTGAATATCATTTCCAAGAGCGGAACTACGACCGAACCGGCCGTTGCCTTCCGGGTTCTTCGCAAAATGCTGGAAGAACGGTACGGGGAAGCCGAAGCGGCCAAGCGTATTTACTGCACCACCGACCGCGCGAGAGGTACCCTCAAAGCTCTGGCTGATGAAAAAGGCTATGAATGCTTTGTTGTTCCGGATGATGTCGGCGGCCGTTTCTCGGTTCTTACCGCAGTGGGTCTGCTGCCCATTGCCGCGGCCGGATGCGATATTGATGCCCTGATGAAGGGGGCGGCTCAGGCGCAGAAGGACTATGATCTGCCCATGGCGGAAAATCCCTGTTATCGGTATGCGGCGCTGCGGAATGCGTTGTACCGCAAGGGGAAAGAAGTGGAAATGCTGGTCAGCTATGAACCTCGTTTCACCATGATGGCGGAATGGTTCAAACAGCTGTACGGCGAAAGCGAAGGCAAGGACAACAAGGGTCTGTTCCCGGCTTCGGTCACTTTTTCAACCGATCTGCACTCCATGGGTCAGTATATTCAGGATGGGAAGCGCATTCTGTTTGAAACCGTGGTTTCCATCGGAGATACCGGCAGTGATGTGGTTATTGAAAAGGAAGAAAACAACGGCGACGGGCTGAACTTCCTTTCCGGGGGAACCATGTCGTATGTCAACAGCAAAGCCTACGAAGGAACCGTTCTGGCGCATACCGACGGGGGCGTTCCGAATCTGGTGATCAAAGTTGACAAAGCCGACGAAGAAAATCTCGGCCGTCTGATCTATTTCTTTGAAAAGGCCTGCGCGATTTCCGGCTATCTGCTCGGGGTCAATCCGTTTGATCAGCCCGGCGTGGAAAGCTACAAGAAGAATATGTTTGCACTTCTCGGAAAGCCCGGTTACGAAGACCGCAAGGCAGAACTGGAAGCAAGACTGTAAAAACAAAACAAAGCCGCTTTTGCGGCAGAAAGTAAGGAGCTGTTTTCTATGGTAAAAATTATCATCGGCAAAAAAGGGTCCGGAAAAACCAAAAAGTTGGTTGATTGCGTCAATGCGGCTTTGGAAGTCAGTAACGGCAATGTCGTTTGCATTGAAAAAGGCGACACCCTCACTTTCAGTATTTCTCACAAGGTCCGGCTGATTGATGCCGAACACTACGGGATTTCCGGATTTGACGCTTACTATGGCATGATTTGCGGCATTTGTGCCGGCAACTTCGATGTCACCCATGTTTTCGGTGACGCAACTCTGCGCCTCGGCAGCCGGGACGTCAAACAACTCGGGGATTTCCTCAATAAAATTTCCAAACTGTCTGAAGAAACCAATGTTGACTTTACCTTTACCGTTTCGGCCGACGCTTCGGAACTTCCGGCAGAAGTGCTTGCTTACACTCAGGACTGATTGAATCGGTTTGTTTTCGGGGCAGGGCTGCTATCCAAAACGGTCCTGCCTCTTTTTTCGTTGACTTTCGCGTATAAATGGCGTATACTATGCATGAAATGCCGGCAAAGGGTGCGGCAGCGCAAAAAACAGAGGAGCGTTCAAAACATGGGTTTCTGGTATGACGGAAATAAAAATACCGCGGCAAACAAACGGGAAGAAAACGGCATTGTTTATTACATTCGCGGCATTCGGGAAGTGCAGGGAAAGCGTTTTGAGCGATATGCCGTGCATACCCATTTCATCGAACGGGGCGAAGATCTTTGCGGTTTAGTGGAAAAATATGTCAAACCGTTGTATCAATCCGGAGATATTTTGGCCATCGGAGAAAAAGTGGTTTCCATGTGTCAAAACAACACGGTGGAAAAGAGCCAGGTAAAACTGGGCTTTTTGGCCAGAACCCTTTCAAAATTTGCCAAAAAAAACAGCGAAGCCGGTATCGGCATGGGAGAACCCTACAAGCTGCAACTGGCCATCAACATGAAGGGCGCCCCGCTGATTCTGTGGGCGGCTTTCTGCGGCGGAATTTGCAAAATATTCGGAAAACGCGGAGTGTTTTACGAAATTGTCGGGCAGGACGTCGCCGGCCTGGACGGTTTTTACGAACATTCGGCCTTTGAAACCTATCACGATCTGGCAGTACTGAATCCGAAAGATCCGGATAAGGTTTGCCGGGATATCGCGCAGTCCTGCGGCATCGATTCCATGATTATCGATGCCAACGATATTTCGGTGGAAATTCTCGGTCGAAGCGAACCCCTCGGTCAGCTCGGCGACGCGTTTCTGGAAGAATTGGTTCGGGATAACCCGGCCGGGCAGGATGACGAACTGACTCCCTTTATTCTCATTCGGGATATTGGGGATAAGCCGGCTCAGCCGTATGTTCCGATGAAACCGCGGGAGGAAAATCCCTGAAAGTCAGAAATGATTGATTAAAGAGTACCGACCGGGTATTCCTTACGAAAGAAAAGGAGAAAAAACCATGAACGAATTTATTATGCATCGGCATCCCGCCAATCCGCTGATTAAGCCGGAAGATTTTCCCGTCCCGGCCGATAGCGTTATGAACTGCGGCCAGGCACAATAAGACGGGATTCATTTTGAAATCGACCCGAAGCCGCTGTGCAGCGGAACCGACTTTGGCGGCGATCAGATGTTTTACGATTGCTGGGTCATCGATCCGCGTCTTACCCAAATCGGGGATGAATACTACATTTCCCGGCCGGGTCAGGGGGCTTTGGGGCCTTGTACTTTGTTGGAAAAAACAACCGACTTTAAAACAACCGAATTTTTGGGTTGTATCGCTTTGCCGCCCAACCGGGTTCCCTGTCTTTTCCCTGAAAAAATCGGCGGAAGATATGTCAAATTGGATCGTCCGATGCTGGGAAGCGGCAAGGGCTGCGGCGAAATCTGGATTTCTTATTCTCCCGATATGAAGTATTGGGGCGATTATCGGCCGTTGATGAAGGCCGGCTTTGCACCGCAGTTTGATTTCAAGATCGGTCCGACGGTCCCCGTAAAAACCAAAGAAGGCTGGCTGGAAATTATCCACGGAACCTGGAATACTTGTGCGGATACCCGTTATTCGATCGGTGCGGTTCTGCTGGATCTGAAAGATCCCTCGAAAATTATCGGGCATTGCAACAGCTGGATTTTGACCCCTCAGGCTGATTACGAAACCACCGGCCACGTCAGAAATGTTTGCTTCCCTTGCGGCTGCCTGGCCGACGAGGAAAAGGATGAAATCCGGATTTATTACGGCGCGTCCGACGAGTTTGTCTGCCTGGCCACCGGTTCGCTTTCCGAACTCATTGACGCCTGCAAAAAGGGCTTGTAAAGCAGAAAACGAAACGCTTTTTGTGATCCTTTTCGTTTCGGGGAGAACTGTTTCTCCCCGAAACTCTGAGGCGAAAACATAAATCCGGGTGTGGCGCAGCTGGGAGCGCGGGTGGTTTGGGACCATCAGGCCGCAGGTTCGATCCCTGTCACTCGGACCAAAATTTTGACCGAAAGCAGAGTTTATTCTCCACTTTCGGTCATTTTTTATGCTGATTTAGGTGCTTTACCGCCACTTTAAAAAAACCGCATTTTTACGACCACTTATCAAATGTGGTCTGCGAAAAATACTTTTCTTTGATTACTGCGACTCAAATTTTGAATCACCTTTATCAGTTAATTGCCTCTTTGATCCTTGCTATATTCCAATAACACTTTCCGTCGTTTGCATAATAGTATGCAGGAATGTGCGTGCCGTAATATTTTATACAGTCGGGGCATTTGCTTTTATCCACATTGGCATAGTTATAAATTACAACGATTCTTAAATTATCTTTTATTGCTTTCTCGCATTCATATTCTATGAAACTTCTATTATCCACATTGTAATACCTTGAACAAGTCCCCCAATTGTACGAGGAACAATATCTGCAAGCACCTTTTGTTAAATTTTTTGTATTTGCACCAACGATTAAAACAAAAGTTTTTGATCCGTTCAGTCGTTCTGATAATGATCTTTTTATTGTACACGGCAAGCTGGTATCTCTCGACTGTGTTAAATCATGAGCATCTGAAAAATTCAACGCATACCTTCCGCTGTCGTTCCATTCTCTAAGCTTATCGACAATTTCTTTATCCCCAGTCCAATCAGCCGCTATATATGTCCTTGTTCTGTATAACATTTAAAACGCCTCTTTCAATTTACAATATAATATCTTTTAATACATCGGATACAACCACTATTCCTATGTGGCCTTGTATTCGATTTTTATTTTCTATGAGTGTCTGTTTAATCAATTCAAAAGACTCTTGGTAACTTAACCCTGCCCTTGAACGTCCGGTGCCGAACAAGGGTATAAGCATCGGATAACCTTGTCCGGTTTTATCATAAATCTTCAACAGCTCAATAATAGCCTTTTTAATTTCCTCCTTTGTGGATTGCGCATTATTCCACTCATTGAAAGAAGCGATAGCGACCAAATAAAATACTGTTTTGTCAATATCAACAACTGCAGTAGTTCCTATTTCATAACAATCTGTTTTACCATTTTGAGATTTTGATTTACTAATCGGCGTTTTCTTTTGACGATTAAGACTCTCGATTATTCTCATGTCAAGATCAGCTACCGTTCTTCCGCTTCTTGTCCATCTAATAAGCCATTTCCCATGTAGTGTATTTTCGGAAACAATCGGAACTTCGTCCGTTTCCAGTTTTGTAGATACACGAGTATCAAAAGCGGTATTTACCGGAATGGCCACAATGTTTTTGGTGGCTTTGCTCCGATTTTCAAAAGCAAATTTAAATAAGTCACCTTCGATTATTTCTATCGAATTACTACCGTTATGCCAGATAACCGTATTTTTGTTATCGACCGCAACATTATTTATCTTAACAGCTTCAATAAATATTTTTGTTAGAAACATTGAGATATCGTTGCTTTTCGCTCTTTCAACGGAAACCAATCCTGCAAGTTTGCTCATATCAGCTATAAGATCATCGTGTCTATGAGCATCAATATTATCTGTAAGGAAATCCGCAAAGCCTTCTGCGGTTCTTTCCACTATATCAAGCATAGATAACGCATTCCGCATTGCTGACGGCACATCATCCTTTTGCGCTAACAATCTGCTCACCCTTGACTTATTTAATTCTAACAATTCTCCGTTTTTATCCTTCACATTACCTGCAGTAACAAACGGAGCAAATAACTCGCGTGTAAAATCCTCATTAGATATATTCCTGTTTATAGCATACTTTTTCATTGTTAATATGTAAGAAGCTATATTAAATTGCAAAAAGCTCGCCCCTTGCCATCAAAACTTTATCGCAACTTCATCGCAACTGCACCGGAACGATTTTTCTCTCCAATTCCATTACAATGAAGTTAAAAGAACTGACATCTACATTATACCATATCTCGACACACTTTTCCACTATAGATGTAGAGTTGTCTGTTCAAAATCATCTGAATTGGAGGAATACAAATTGAAAATTACTGAAAACTGTGGTACAATGAAGACAAGTCGTGCAGGACTTAAAGATGTATGGAATGCGTTTATGCTTGATGGAGCCGAATTTACAAAAAACGATATTCCAATTTGTCCCACAACAGCAAAACATCCACCGAGCGATATTATTACTTGGGATGAAACCAAAGCCATCTACAAAAAGCATCGTATTAAAAATGAACTTGACTTTAAGCACGATGCCTTTGTATGTTGGTATATGGATGATTACAAGTTCGATAGTCCGCGCGGAATATGGCACGATTACAACTTTGCTCTAAAAGTTCTTCGTCATTTTGAAGGTGTCATAACACCGGATTTCTCAACTTATCAGGATTTTCCGGAGCCTATCAAAATATATAATACATATCGTATGCGTGCGTTTGGTTACTGGCTCGGCAAAAACGGCATTGCGGTCATTAATAATGTTCGATGGGGAACATCTGAAACCTATAGGTATTGCTTTGACGGTATCCTGAAAAACAGCATTGTCGCCATCGGTACTGTTGGCGGCAGCCCTCGAAAATATGAAGACCGTATACGCTTTGAAACCGGCTTAAATGAACTTGTAAAGATTCTTAATCCGCACACCATTGTTGTTTATGGCTCTGCCAATTATTCTTGCTTCGAAAAACTTAAAGCACAAAGTATAAACATCTTACCTTTTTCCAGCCAAATGGCAAAAGCATTTGAAAGGAGGAAGCAAGATGTCTAAAGGTGGCAGCGGAAACTTTTCAGGAACAAAAGGGGCAAACAAGGCTTTTTCTGATTATCCCAAAACAGTTCATAGCAGAAGGCAGGATAAACACATTATCGGTAGCAATAATTACACATCTGGTCGAAGCATTTTCTCCGGAACAACACGGCAAGCTGAACAGCTCATAAAAGAACACAGTGGCACAGGACAGATTCTCGGTTCCAACAGGGAACGTGTTGATTTCGGCAAACAAATCGGTTACTATGTAGATCCCCAAACCAATGAAAAAATTCCTACTACAATGGGCATTATTCACTATTCAAAGGATGGTGCACATATCGTTCCCGCCAGACCTAAAGATTAAACCCAAAGGAGAAAAAAGATGTATTTAAACGCTTTTGAAGAAAAAATCATATCAACATTTTTAAAAAATCTCAATCAAATATCCGGAAAAACACTATTATTAAAGTGGGATACTGGTTGTGTTTATGCAATTTTTGATACCTGTTTTGAGGATATAGATGACGAAACAGAAGAAGAGTTTTACTCTTTTTCCTTTATTGTTTCTTCTAAAGAAGGCAATCCTCCAATATTGGTATCCGATGATAATTATTGCTTGATTAATTATAAGAACTTCCCTAAAACAATTACCCTTGATACAATAAAGGTCAATTAAAATCTCTCACCGCCACGGGTTTTAAAGCCCGTGGCAGTTTACATAATGAGAGGTTTATGCAGATTGCTCTGCTTTCAGCCGTTCTTTTTCCGCCTTGATTTGTGCCTTGACCTCTGCAATCATCACCGCAAGTTTTTCTTCGCATTCTTCTCTTGTGTCGGCGTAGATATTAAACTTTTTGCGTTTGCCGTTTGGCAATTTCGGCGAATAGCTGCCTTCCCATTTCTTTTCGCTGATTTGAAATAGGCACCCCGTTCCGGGGCGGCGTATCTTCGGCTGTTTCGGCTCAAATTTCGCTCTTACGGGCGTTTCCGGCGCTCTGTCGGGTGTTTCCCCGTCCTCGCCCAAAGCGCCCTCATTTCTGCCGAACCCCCGTTCAATTTTGTCGGCGGCGGAACTTGTCGGCCACAGCCCGCAGCGCATTCACGAATGGATACGAGAAGAAGTTCTGGTCGGCATCAAGCTCGGCCCTATACAGTACTGCGCCAAAGCGGAAATTGTAAGTTTTATGGCATCACCGCAAAGGCTGGCGCACCCGCGCACGGAAAAATATAAGGAACTGATTCGGGAATTGAAATACAACCGGCGCCGTGAACGAGAGAACGAACAGCGGCGGCAGAAAAGAAAAATGATGAAAGAGCGTACATAACCTATGCCTCACCGGAAACGGTGGGGCAGCATTTTTTTGTTTCTGACGGAGCAAACTATGGAACAGCAAAATAAGATTCCCTTATTTTGCACCATATTTTAGGGGAAACGGAATGAAAATAAGGGAAAGCCTTTGGCGGCATTAAAAATGCCGCCCACGGATAGGGGCGGCTGACTATGGGGACGTAATAGTTCGTTACCCATATATATTACTATTCCTCAAAAAGGGGATAAGAAAAGAGCCGATTTCTCGACTTTTGCCACAGATATACCATGACCGAGAAACTGCTTATTTCTCAAAAACAGTCGCCAAGGAAAGAAATACGGCACAGCGGTTTTTATGCCCTCTGTGCCGTAATTGCGATGTTTCCGTGATGGATCGTTAATTGTTACTTATCTTGGATTATTTGACGGAAAACCTTTTCCTCTTATCAAATACCGTTACACCTGTCAGAACGCCGCCGCTGATGAACAGCAATGCGATCCACAGCATGAGATTGCTTGTATCGCCGCTCTGGGGAGACTCAGTATCCTGCGGCGCAGGAGGAGTCACTGGCTTCTTGGCGCTATAGCTGTTGGTGAAGCCGATTTCCTCGATCGGGTTGTTGTAGTCGGGCTCCCCGTTCTCGTCAAGCTTGCAGAAAGTCCAGCCTGCAACATTTGTGTAGCTATCCGCAAACATCGGTTTCGCATAGAACTTTGTCTCGTCGTAAGTCCAGCCTTCAGCATTTCCCTTGACCTGACGGATGACGAAGCCCTCTGACAGATTGCCTGCCTGATTCTCTCTGATTGTGAATACGAATTTACCTTCATAGGTCTTTTCGCCTTCGGTCTCGATGGTATCCTGAACCAGCACATAGTCGGTGGTGGCGCCGAAATCCTCAACAACAAACTTGAAGGTCTCCTTGCCGGGATCCATTTCTCCGGTCTTCTTCACAGTGAACTTGAAAGGAACCTCAATTTTGATGTAGTCGGCAGGTAAATAAGTCATTGCAACCGTCTGCGTGTGTGTTGCCGCATCGGCGGTGATCGTTATATTGCCGGTGTATGCTTTGCAGTTATCGGCTGTTACTTCAACAGGGTAAGT